>JBJKSY010000357.1:0-7959 GCA_046703645.1 Cyclobacteriaceae bacterium | reverse complement strand
ATTATTAATAAGTGCATTAAATAGTATCACATTATGAATTTCTTTGTATCTTTGCATCATGAAATTAACAGATGGTCGCAAATTAAGCAAAGAAGCTCAACAAGAGGTTCGACTGAGAGTGATTGAGTATTGGCAGAAGAGCGGGAATATGATGGGAGCGGGGGTTTTGTTTGGTGTACCTTATATTACGGTTCGAAAATGGGTAAATAAGGTAAAAGGAGAAGGCATAGCCTCGTTGAAAAAAGATCAACGCGGACGGCCCGAAGGTAAGGAGCTGAATAAAACGCAAGAAGGACGGATCATCAAGAAACTGATTGATAAAACTCCCGATCAGCTTAAATTACGATTTGGTTTGTGGACAAGAGAGACCGTCTCCGAGCTGATCTGGAGGGAATATGGCATTCGAAGATCGGTATGGCAAATCGGGAGATACCTTAAGGAATGGGGATTTACGCCACAAAAACCGGTTTATCAATTCTATGAACAAAACAATGCAGTGGTCAAAGACTGGATCACTAATGTCTATCCTACAATCAAAAGAAAGGCTCAAAACGAGCGGGCAACGATATATTGGGGAGATGAAACGGGGATCTGGAGCAAGGATACACGGGGAAGAAGTTTTGCTCCCAAAGGAAAAACGCCGAGGATTTTAAAAACCGGAAAACAATTCGGCATCACCATGATATCGGCAATAACCAATCGGGGGAAACTATATTTTATGTTTCACAAGGGAGGAGTAAATAGTGCAGTGTTTTTAAAATTTTTAGTCAAGCTCATTAAAAATCAAAAGAATAAAACCTATCTGATTGTAGATAATTTTCCATCCCATAAAACAAAAAAAATTAAGGAATGGATCGAACAAAATATAAAAATGATTGAGCTCTTTTACCTTCCACCCTATAGCCCGGAATTAAACCCCGATGAGTATCTTAATCAAGATTTAAAGGCTAATATGACCGGCAAAATATTGATGACCACTTCGGATGACTTAAAAAAGGGAGTTAGAAATTTTATGTATAAAAGAAAGCGTAATCCTTCGCAGGTAAAAAAATATTTCCATCATTATAAAGTAAAATATGCTGCTTAAATGTGATACTATTTAATGACCCCAGTAATAATTACAGCAAGACTTTACGATAATCCACAATTCTTTGCAGAAAACGTTCTTTATGATCACTCCAGTCAAAAGTATTTTGATTTTTCATCTCATGGGGAAAATATTATTCAAGTAAGCCAGGTAATACGTATTGCCGGAAAGCGCAATAAAGCCATTGAGCTTGCAGAAAGCAATATTACCCTTAACAAGTACCAATTTTATGATCTTCTTCGCACTATACGTTATGAGCTCAGGGACGATTTTTATCACTTGTATTACGCTCGTAAATCATTTCAGACGTTCAACAGCCAGATTGAATTTCTTAACAAGATAATAATTGCGTTTGAACATCAGAAAGAAAAAGGTAACGTTTCTGAACAAGAAATTATACGCCTCAGGTCTCTCCTATATAGTTTACAAAATGACCAACTGCAACTTTCAAGGGAAATCCAACAAAATGAATCCGACCTGGCCATACTAATCAGAGTACCTCCCACGACAAAAATCATACCTGTGTTTAGTGACTCGTCCCTGATTCCCCTCCCTATATCGCAATTCAGTTTCCAGGTTCTTCTTGATAGCGCCGAAAAAAATCGGGCGGACTTAAAAATCGCTGCTGAAAATATTAACTACAATGAAATAAACCTACGCCTGCAAAATTCACTGGCGATTCCCGATCCTACATTCGGTTTTTCATATGACAAGCAGGGGAATTTTGAACACAATTATAACGGAATAAACATTTCAATTCCAATTCCTTTTTTTAATCGGAACCAGGGAAATATAAAAACAGCAAAAGCCGAGTTAGAAAGTTCCAGGCTTGATTTCCAGAGCAGGCAGGATCAGCTGCAACAGGAGGTTATGAACAGCTTCCTACAGGCATTGAATATTGAAAATCTGCTTAATGAAATGGATTCCGGATTTTCACAGAATTATGCAAAAATGATGGTTGAAATTCAGAAAAACTTCGCCCTGCATAATATAGGTCTCCTGGAATTTATAGATCTGTATGATGATTTCAGAAATCACCTGATTAAGTTGAATGAATTGAAATATGAACAATTAAATGCTAGAGAATATATTAATTATGTTACAGGATCATCCATTTTCAATCCATGATAAAACAAGATTATCAGTTAGAACTACTCAGAAATCGTTTATTGGTCTGAAATCAAAATGGCACAAATGAATGAAAATTATTTTCATCTGATCGATAAAACAGAAAAATATATTTCCACTTCTAATTTCCAAAATCATTCTTTATAGAATCAGAGACGACAAATCCAATTAATAATGAATACAAATGAAAGGTCATTCGGCTATAAGAATATCCTGCAAGGGAATTCGATTATTATCAGATTACTGCTCATGGCATTTGCATCTGTGTTCCTGCATGGATGCGGAACTTCCTATTCAAATTCACAGAATAAGGGTACAAGACCCTATTGTCTCTCAGATACCATTCTGCGATCTGTGACAATAGACACGGTGAAATACAAGCCAGTCCTGGACGAATTGCTGTTATCTGCGGAAATTAAGACCGACGAGGAAAAACAAGTTAAAATATATCCACTTGCAAGTGGAAGGGTGCGGAGGCTGAATGTTCAGCTTGGTGATTATGTAACGGCAGGGCAATTGCTTGCTGTATTGGCAAGCCCGGACCTTGCGGAGATAAAAAATGAAGATGTGGTAGCTACGAGAGATCTAGCCATCGCTAAAAAGAACATGAACGTTTCCGAGGAATTCTATAAAAGTGGCCTCGTATCTGAAAAGGATTACATAACCAATAAGGAAGAGTATGAAAAAGCCTTATCACTCGTTAACAAAAATGATGAAATTCTTAAAATTTATGGTGGTAATGCTTCAGATCCTTCCGGATATTTTATCAAATCACCTATTTCAGGGTTTATTGTGGATAAGAATATAAACGAAGGCATGGAATTAAGACCAGATGACGGAAATAATATTGTCACTATCGCGGACCTCAAGGATGTATGGGTAATGGCAAATGTATATGAAACCGATATTGATAAGATAATTCTAGGTGATGATGTGGATGTTTCTCCACTCAGCTACAGCAAGCGGGTTTATAAAGGAAAAATTGATAAAATTTTTAATGTAATAAATCCAGAAACAAAAGTCCTTAATGTGCGAGTAATACTTAAAAATCCTGATTATCAGTTAAAGCCGGGGATGTTTGCCCGGGTAATAATCCATTACACGGATCAACAGAAAATGTTGACTATTCCGACCGCATCTGTGATTTTTGATGAAAACAAAAACTGGGTCCTGAGGTACTATAATAATTGCAATTTTGAAATTGTTCCTGTCAATGTTTACAAAAATCTTAACGGATATAGCTACCTGTCAGGCGGCAACCTACGTGCAGATGACAGGATCATCACCAAAACCGGATTATACATTTATACCGAGCTGAGAACTCGACAATAACGCTAACCAAAACCGAAACATCTGTGTATGTATAAATTCGTAAAAGGCATAATTACTTTCTCGCTGAAAAACCGGTTACTGGTAATGATCCTTACTGTTCTCATGGCCATTATGGGTGTATATTCATATAATCAAACTCCTATAGTTGCCTTTCCTGATTTTACAAATACTGAAATTCGCATCATTACCCAATGGCAAGGTCACAGTGCAGAAGAAATTGAACGCTTCGTAACTATCCCTATTGAAATTGTTATGAATTCTGTGCAGCGTAAAGTAAATCTCCGTTCAAGAACAATGTTTGGATTGTCAGTGATTAGTATTGTTTTTGAAGATGGCGTGGATGATACCTATGCAAGGCAACAAGTACTGGCTCTGTTACCTGAATTGGATTTACCTGCAGGTGTAACCCCTCAACTGACCCCTCCGACGGGCCCAGTTGACGAAATATTTCGTTATACAGTTAAATCTGAAAATAATACTTACAGCAATGCGGAACTTCGAACCATTGAAGATTGGGTGATTGAGAGAAATTTAAGAACGGTACCAGGGGTGGCTGATGTTAACGCCTTTGGGGGCCAGGTAAGGACTTTTGAGGTAAGTACAAATCCACTCCTTCTTGAAAAATATGGCCTTACGGCTCTTGATGTCTATGATGCCATTCAGAACAGCAATGTCAATGTCGGTGGAAATGTAATTGAAAGGGCTTCTCAGAATTTTGTCGTTCGAGGAATTGGGTTGCTTGAAAATATATCGGAAATAGAAAATGTTCTCATCAAAAATGTCAATGGAACGCCAATTCTGGTTCGAAATGTTGCTGATGTTAGGGAATCAAGCCTTCCACGGCTGGGGCAGGTAGGAAGAAATTATAAGGATGATGTCGTTGAGGGAATTGTTTTACAGCGAAAGGGACTTGATCCTCTCCCAGTAGTCCGAGCCTTAAAAGAGAAGATTCAGGATCTCAACGACAACATACTTCCTTCAGGCGTTAAAATAGTTCCATTTTACAATATACAAACGCTGATCAATTATTGCCTTCATACAGTCCTTCATAATATTTCCATTGGAATGCTGCTTGTAATTGTTATTGTATTTGCCTTCATGTTCGACTTAAGGAGTACCCTTATCCTGTCACTCACCGTTCCCCTATCCATTCTCTTTGCCTTTATCTGCCTATACCTGAAAGGAATGTTTGCAAATTTGATTTCCATTGGGGCACTGGATTTCGGGATACTGATCAACGGGACAGTTGTAATTGTAGAAGGATTGTTTGTGGTATTTGTGAATCAAGCAAAATCTGTGGGCATGGACCGATTTAACAGGATGTTGAAATTGGGGCTAATTAAGAAAACAGTAAACAGTGTAGCTGCAGAAATCTTTTTTGCACAATTGATCATAATCATAGCCCTATTCCCTGTATTTACCTTTCAGAAAGTCGAAGGTAAAATATTTTCGCCATTGGCATATATGCTTGGTTTTGCCCTTCTCGGATCCCTAGTCATAACTTTTATGTTTGTACCTGCATTTTCAAGCTGGTTATTTCGAAAGAATATGATTGAGCGGAATAACCCAATAATGAATTGGGTATGGAGAAATTATGAGAGAGTTTATGATTGGGTAATGAAAAACAAAAAACTTACTCTTGGAATCTTAATGGGAATTGTATTAATATCCTTTGCATCAACAAAATTTCTTGGTTCGGAATTCCTGCCCGAATTGGACGAGGGGGCACTTTGGATACGAGGTGTCGGACCACTTAGTCTTTCACTTACTGAATCCAAGAATCTTGCTGACTCGCTTCGCAAAGACATTCTGAAATACCGCGAGGTAAGCCAGTGCATATCACAAACCGGGAGACCTGATGACGGAACCGATATAAAAAATTTCAACAACATAGAAATCCTTGTTGAGTTATATCCTCAGGACAGTTGGAAATCCGGTATAACCAGAGAAGAACTTATTGAAAAAATGTCTCATAATCTGACAAATAAATATACAGGAATACTCTGGACTTTTTCGCAACCGATTCTGGATAATGTTAATGAGGCGGTTGCCGGATTGCCTGTAAACAATGGTGTGAAAATATACGGTCCCGACCTCGACACTATCACTTTTTATATAAATAAAGTAGAAGATGTTGTGCGTAATGTCCGAGGGATGACAGATACCGGGATCCTGCAGATCATGGGTCAGCCCGAACTTATTATTGACCTTAATCAGGAAAAAATGGGCCTTTACGGAGTACGGACTGCGAACGCAAATGCCATCATAGAAATGGCTATCGGAGGCAAGGCAGCCTCACAACTTTATGAAAATGAAAAGCATTTTGACATTATGGTTCGATATCAGCCTGAATTCAGAAAAACAGAAAATGAAATCGCCAATTTAATGGTTCCGACCTCAACAGGTGGGCGGGTTCCACTTAAAGAAATCTCTACAATTACAGACCGAACCGGCGCCTCCATGATATACCGGGATAATAATGAAAGATACGGTATTGTGCAATTTTCAACCATGGGAAGAGACCTGGGAAGTACGGTAAAAGATATGCTGAAAAAAATCAACGAATCCATAAAGCTACCGAAAGGTTACCATATGGAACTGGCCGGTGAATACAGTAGTGAGGTTAGGGCCATGAAAAGATTGGCAGTTGTGGTTCCCATCAGTCTTGTCTTAATTGTTCTGGTCCTTCTTGGTGCATTCCGGAATATTATTGATGTGCTGCTTATCATGATTAATATACCATTCGCACTGGTCGGCGGAATATTTTCACTTCTTATGACTGGCATTCCATTCAACATTTCAGCAGGAATTGGTTTTGTTGCATTGTTTGGAGTTTGCATCCAGAACGGAGTTATTCTGATCTCTGTTTTCCGTCAAAATCTTCGTTCCGGAATGGAAATTGACAAAGCAATAAAAGAAGGCGCGCTCAGCAGAGTCCGTTCAGTTGTCATGACTTCCCTCATTGCCATATTTGGCCTGCTACCGGCGGCAATGTCTAATGGAATAGGTGCACAAACGCAACGGCCATTCGCCATTGTAATTGTAGGCGGGCTTGTTACTTCCATGATACTTGTACTTATTGTTCTGCCATTGATTTTCAGGATTACTTATTCACAAAAGAACTTCAAAAACGGATCTTTGGCACCTGCCGAATTCTAAATTTAATTTCCGCAAATAAATCCTGAATATAATGAAAAATATTCTTTTGATTGATGATGAACTGAGTCTTTCATCACTGATAAAAAAAGGCCTGATAGAAGAAGGGTATACAGTTATTCATACTTTTGAGGGAATGTCGAGTTTTGATATCTTATTAAAGAAAATTGTTGATCTAGTAATCCTTGATATTGTCTTGCCGGGAATGAATGGTTTTGAAATTTGCAAAAGAATCCGGGAATTAGGATACAAAGATCTACCGATTTTAATGCTGACGGTTTTAGGTTCTCCTGAAAATACTATAAAAGGCCTTCAGGAAGGAGCCGATGATTACCTTGTGAAGCCATTCAAGTTTAAGGAATTGCTTGCAAGGATTCGAACCTTACTCAGAAGAAAAAATATCAATGATGATATACAACGATCATTAAAAATCGCAGATCTGGAGCTGGATTTAATTTCAAAGATAACTACCAGAGGTTCAAAAGCGATTAATCTTACATTTACCGAATATCGCCTGCTTGAATTTTTTATGAAAAATCAGGGCAAGATATTGTCACGGAAAGATATACTTGAAAATGTATGGGATACAAATATTAATTTTACAACCAATCTTGTCGATGTATATATCAACTATCTGCGAAATAAAATCGACAAAGGGTACAAAATAAAATTGATCCACAGTGTTAAAGGAATGGGATATATCATGAAGACCTATGAATGTTAAAGTATTCCCCAGGACCCTTTTCTTTTTTAATTCTTGTATTCGTCCGGAGAGCATTTCCCCGGATCTTTCGAAGATAAATGATCCTGAAACCTGGACATTAATCAATCAGGAAGCCGGGTACACCGATGGTGTAGTAACCCTTGACAGAAGGTTCGGCGACGGCATTGCAAAATTAAATAACGTTATTTTCGGGAACGGGAGAATTGAACTTGACCTGAAAGGTCATGATGCCGTAAATTCTTTTTACTGTTATATCGGGATTGCCTTCCATGGAGTAGACGAAAGGCATTTCAATGCCATCTATTTCCGGCCATTCTGTTTTAAGGATTCAACCGAATTAAAGTACTCGGTTCAATATGTTTCCCCGCCTGCATGGCAATGGGACAACCTGAGGCAATTTTATCCGGGTAAATACGAGACAAGTATTAATCCTGTGCCGGATCCGAATGACTGGTTTCATGTAACCATCAAAGTCAAATATCCGCAGGTAAGTGTCTTTGTAAATAATTCCATTGAACCCTGCATGCAGGTC
>JBJKSY010000356.1:0-3038 GCA_046703645.1 Cyclobacteriaceae bacterium | reverse complement strand
CTTACCTGGCTTCTGAAATTGAATCCACAGGAACAGAAGGACCTGAAATTCCAGTATGAGGTCCGTTACCCGAAAAATCAGAGGGTGATCCTGGAATAATCCCTGCGATGATGGTTGCACATTCATTTTTTTTACCGCCAACGAAATAATCCACCTGAATGATTACTTCCCGTCATCACTCGTGAATGACGCATATTTGTATTATCTTAATATATGCCTCATTCCATTGAATATAAGGTTTTTCGACGGGGACTAATTTATACCCTTTCATTTATTGCATTCCTGTGGCTGATATTATTGATCGAGAGGGCAGGAGGGTACAATTTCTCGAAATTCGGAGTCTATCCAAGAACCCTTTCAGGAACCATCGGCATCCTCACCGGCCCCCTGGTCCATGGCGGGATCTTTCACCTGTTCACTAACACTCTTCCTTTACTGATCCTCGGACTGGGCTTGTTCTATTTTTATCACAGGATAGCCCTGGAGGTCTTTGTATGGATTTACATCTCTACAGGATTCTGGGTTTGGATCATCGGCAGAAATGCCTACCATATCGGTGCCAGTGGGATCGTTTACGGAATGATGTCCTTTATTATTGTCAGCGGGTTGATGCGCAAGGATATAAGATCCCTGGCAACCTCCCTGGCAGTTTTTTTCCTGTATAGCGGTACCCTGTACGGTTTGTTTCCGGTTGAACCAAATATATCATGGGAATCCCATTTGATGGGCCTGTTGTCAGGGGTTGCGCTTGCCGTTTATTTTCGAAAGGAACCGATTTTTGTCGGTGATAATGAGGACGGGAATCCTGATGAGGATGAAAACCATGAAGAAAAACCTTACTTCACAGACGCGGATTCAAGTTCGGAAAATGAGGTGCAGATCCATTATATTTACAGACCCGGCAACAGCCCGGGAAAATCAACTGAAAAAAATAAAAGCTGACCTGCAGGGTAACTTAATGAGCTCCGATTTTCAAGAAATCGACACAACAGGCTGGCCTTATCCGTCAATTCAGTTATATTTGCCCCGAATTTTTAAAACCTCAGCAACGTGAAAAATCTTTCTTTAATTCTGAATGGCATATTAATAATTGCGGTAGGAGTCTTATTTTACCTGCATTTTACTACAATGGCTTCCGGGAACAAAGGTAAATCCGGCCAGGCTTCCGGTTTGCCTGTAGCCTATATTATGGAAGATTCCCTGATGAATCATTATGTGCTGTTCAAGGACCTTGAAGCGCAAATGATGAAGAAACAGCAGGACCTGGAAAATTCATACCAGACCCGGGCCCAGAACCTCCAGCAGGAAATTGACAATTACCGTCAAAGAGCCGGTTCGATGGCCCCCAAGGACGCCCAGAATAAGGAAAACGAACTGATGCAAAAGCAACAGAATCTTTACCAGTACCAGCAGACCCTGAACCAGGAAATGACGGATGAACAGCAAAAAGTCAATGACCAGTTGTACCAGAAGGTGTCCGATTTTCTGAAGGATTACGCTGCCCAAAAAGGGTATAAGATCGTGCTGAATTACAAACGCGGCTCAGGTATGCTTTACGGTACCGGAATGCTTGATATTACCAATGACGTTATCAGGGGATTGAATGAACAGTATGTGAAAGAGAACAGCATGAAAGCAAATTCCCCTGCCTCGAAAGACGCTTCCGGGAAATAAATTTTTTTGATCATTGTTAAGACGCCGGAAATTATATTATTTGATCTCCGGAATTCAGCGATATTATATTAACTTCCGGGGGAAAGGGTAGAACCATTAATTCTTTTCCTTAATTTTTATCCCCGGACAAATCCATGAAAGATCTTTTCACTTTTTCGTGCAACCCCGCTTTAGTTACAGGACTGATCTTTATGATCCTTCCTGATATCGGCTATTCCCAGTATGCCACGGTCAAACATGAAGAATTGAAAAAGAATGAAACAGGGATAAGCCTTCCGGGAAATTATATTGGGGGAGGAAAAAATTATAAGCTTACCTGCGATATCAGCAGTAAGGCAAGTGCGCTTTTTCTGGGGAAAGATCTTACCCTTGACCTGAACGGTTATACCGTCACATTTGCCAACGATGAATATCAGCATATCCCTAATTCAGGCTTTGAAGACGGATTGAAAGACTGGGATATATCATCGGCCCCGGGGGCCAAAGTCGTAAATACGCTCGAAGCACATATTTTTATCGGCAATAAATTGCTGAGTCTGCAGAAAGGGGATGTCGTCAGGTCCTCTTACATCCAACTTCCTTTAGCAGATCGTTCCTACTTTGCCATGTGCGGAGTTACCGGACGGTATTCTCATGAACTTGGGACGGTCTACAAGGATAATATGATTATCAGCCTGTATGTGGAGGATGCTGCCGGTAAATATGTTCAATGTATTACGCAATACAGGGATACACTCATGCAGAGCTGTCCTGTGGAAAATAGGTCACCAAGGTTGGGAGGGGGATTTGTATATGCGCACCTGAATCACCTGCCGGCTGGGAAATACCGTATCAGGATCAGGGCCGAAACGGATTGCATGATCGACGAGGTAGATATCCGGCCTGCCATGGATGTCGGCATAGGGATTGTAGAAAATACGGATGCATTGGGTCATTACGACCATGCTTATAATTCAGATCACTGCGCTTTTTTTGACTATACGGCTGACCCTGTTAATTCTATCCCGTTAAATGGCATTCCCCGGGTCAGGGGTAAAGGTACGGTCATCATAAAAAACGGGATCATCAGGAACGGGACACCCGGTATTATGACCTGGGGTATCCAGTCAACGGCCGACAGTGTGGAGGTGATCCTTGAAAATGTAAGGATCGAAAATGAAGGCATCAACGCTACTGCAGCAGATGTTCCCTGGGCAATAATAAATCAATGCACATTTGATGTAAAGGATCCTTTTCTTATCCAGAGGCATGGGGCACAGGGTTACGCTGTTGACATTACGGGCCGGCAGGCCTCGGAAGTTACCGGATCCGATTTCTACGGTGGACAGGGATGCCTTATGTTCCGGGGGGAGCATTCTTTAATT
>JBJKSY010000355.1:0-4436 GCA_046703645.1 Cyclobacteriaceae bacterium | reverse complement strand
TGGATAAGTTCACGTAATTGATGCAGGCAATGATCATCACAAAAAAGGAGATCACATTAAATAGCCTTATATAAAAAATGGAACCCTGAGCATTCCTTCCTTTTGAAAAATCGTCATAAAGATGAATTTTAGACAGGGGGTGAAGAAAAAGCCAGGCATATTCTTCATGGTAATCGGGCCGGTTTGTCCTTATAAAATCCGCAATTTTTTCATTTGCTGTATTTACATCCGAATTTGGGCTGAGAACGGCAAAGGAACGGTTATTATAATTGCCCCAATGCCTATTCCAGGGTGTGAGGTTCAGGTAAGTTTCAAAAGGCATGATCATATCGAATTGCAGGGATGAATTCGGCGGCACATCGCTGATGACACCGGTTACGATCACATCCCTTGGTTTATCGGTAAACGGATCCCTTATTTGGATGGTCCGGTTCAAAGCATCTTCATGGTTGAATAGAATACCGGCGGTGGACCGGGTAATTACAACCCCTTCGCGCTGGTCAAGCGCTTTATTCATGTTTCCTTCTACAAACCGGAAGCTGAAGTACCTGAAGAACAAAGAATCTGCGTAAATGGCCTTCCTGGTAATCCTGGAATCGTTCGGTCTGATAATGATCCCCATAGGCCAGGTGGTTCTTATCACCGATTCGATCTCGGGGATCTTTTCGGTCATAAGCGGCCCCATCGGTGCCGGAGTGGTCGACCAGATATTTACAGGTTTACCGGGCACAGTCATATCGACCATAAGCTGAAAAATCCGATTTCGGTTTATATGAAATGAATCAAAGCTCTTTTCATAATTTACCCATAACTGAACCAAAAGAAACAACGTCATACCTGCGGTCAGGCCGGTAATATTTATAAGCATGAAGAACTTGCTCCTTTTCAGGTTCCTGATGGCCGTAATCAGATAATGATGTAACATGTTGTTATTTATTTGAGTTACCGGATAGCCGGGCAACCGTTATTTTTGCCGGCAGAAAAATTCCGGATTTAATTTATGATAAAGATAGGGTATCGCTGCAAATAGTTGCATCCATCTTCTGAAACTGAAGATTTTAAATGCATCCAGGTATGCCGGCATATTAACATAAAAAAACCCGGTGGATTTATTAATCCATTTATTCCGGAAACATACCGGCAGGCCGGTTTTACTGCTTGCTTTTAAAATCGCCTCGTTTGAGCGACCTGAAAAAATCAGCCCAGGCAAAAGGATTCAGCAAAGGATTGTAACGGGGACCGTATCCATCATTGATATACTGGACCTGCTGGTTCATATAATACCGGTAGTTCATGGAAGCATCCATAGGCATTTTCCTGAACATCATGGCCATGGTTTTAGGATCCAGATTCTGGCCGATAGCTCCCCGTTCTTCCTGGTTTGGGATATTCATGGACAGGATAGCTTCTTTCAGCAATTCCTCGGTAGGGTAGGGAAATATATCGATCTCGGGAAGATAGGTGGTATCCTGGGAAAGTGAAATGATCATTGTAATATGGTCTCCCTTATTGGAAGGTACGATGTAGTGGAATTTCCTGTATCCGACGCAACTGATCACCACGCTGTCATTTGGAAGGACCGGCATGGAAAAATAGCCGAACTGATCCGTGGTGGTTCCCCTTCCGGCTTTGGGTACCCATACATGAGCGCCCTGAACTCCCCCCGAACTGTCAGGTTGAACTACAACCCCTGAAAACTGAATGATGGGATAGGATCCGCCCTGTGCAAACAAACCGCTGGTCACGCCTGAGGAAATGATAAGCGAGATTATTAACACGAGCCGGGATACTTTATTCAGCAAGGGTACTCAGTTTAAAATCCAGTTCTAATCACTACAATTTTACGCATTAATTCAAATATTGACAATAAAGCCTCTGCGCATTAATTACAACTAATTATGTTAAATTTGGTTTTTCCCGGAACAGGTATGAGGCTTAAAAATTTTTCCTTATCCTTTGGCGCACAGATATTTAAGGCCCTGTCGGAAGAGCCAAGGGTCCGCATCCTGCATTTGTTATTCAGGACGGAGGAACTCAGCATTTCAGACCTGGAGCAGATCCTTGATTTTACTCAGGCTAAGACCTCCAGGCACCTCACCTACCTCAAGAACCGCGGAATAGTAAACACCCGGCAGGACGATCAATGGGTCTTTTATTCCATAAAGGAGGAGGTGATGGATATGATCCGGCAGATCATGGAATACCTGAACAGGGACCAGGTCCTGATGAAAGACTTTGAGAATTATGAGATCCTTTATTCCAACCGGGAACTTGCCGTGTACAAAAAAGATCAGAAGAAGTGGCAGAATCGCCCGATATAATTACAACCTCCTTGAAAAAGTATAATTATATCTTGTTTGACCTTGATCATACGCTATGGGATTTTAATAAAAATTCCTCGGAAACCCTGTTGCAATTATATGATTCTTACGGGCTCGCGGAAAACGGGAAATTCAGCGCTGAACAGTTCATCCGGAAATTTTCGGAGGTAAACAGCGTTTTATGGACGCTGTATGACCGCAATGAGATCGACAAAAATTACCTCAGAAAAGAACGATTCAAAATTGTTTTCAGGGGACTTAATTACGTCAACGACCCTCTGGCGGAAAATCTAGGCAGCGACTACCTGAGTATCTGCCCTGTGAAAAGCAATGTCATCCCATATGCCCATGAGATCCTGGAATACCTGCACAAGTCCTATAAGCTTGTGGTCATCACGAACGGCTTTCCGGATGTTCAAAAAAAGAAACTGGAGGCCAGCGGAATAGAAAAATATTTTATAAGAATGATCACTTCCGAAGAGGCCGGGCATAAAAAACCCAACCGCGGTATTTTCAACTATGGTCTTAAAACCCTGAAAGCAAAAACTTCGGAATGTGTCATGATCGGTGACAATATTGAAACTGATATAAAAGGCGCTAAAAGTGTGAATATGGATATTATTTTTTTTAACCCGGAAGCGCTTCCCCATAAGGAAGAAGTAACCTGTGAAATCACCAGCCTGAGGGAATTAAAGAATATCCTTTGAAACCTGTATTTGAATTGAATTAAAATCTTGCCGGAACTTGATTTCAGTAATTTTACCCGTAAATTGACATGTTTTCTATATAGGTGGTTTTTTAAATGATGAAAAACCGCTATTCAAATATTATCATTTTCTTATTTTTTGTGTCCGTTGTATTTTTCAACGGGTGCTCCTTCGATTATCAATCCCCGGTTAACGTCATTTCGGAAATCAATACAGTATCCACAGATCGGGGTTATTTCGGTTATTTACGGCAGAAAAATGACGGGGGATTTTTAATAACCGGCAGAATATCTATCGACACTGTATGGCAGGAATATGCGACAATGATTAACGCAACAAAAAATGGGACCATTATTTGGCAGAAGGATTTCGTCTTTGACAGTTGTTCGATGGATCTTCGTTACGCCATACAACGCCCTGACGGGAAAATTCTTTTCTCCGGTTTCATGTATGGACTGGAGAATGGGAAAAGCCGCCAGTATGTTTTTATGGCCTTGCTTGACGGCTCGGGGAATCTAATTAAAAGAAGTAAGATACTCATCTGCAAAGAGGAGGATGGGCGGGCAGGCGGATTATTCAATGAGATCAGCTTTTCCGGCGGACTGGGCAGGTTGATCTTCGATTACCTGGTTTATAACCCGGATTATCAATATCCCCAATCTGATACGCTGCATATAATTAATTTTAATGACTCACTGGAAATTCTCTCCGACCGGAAGTACTCAAAGGTCGTATGCAGCGGCAGGGTCAATTATCCAGATGATGGAGGCTTATTAATACCCGGAAGTTCTTATTACGGATATCAGAATGAATCACAATTATTCAGATTCGATGATCTTGGCCATATCATCTTTCACAAAACATTAACCACAGACGAAGCATTTTCGGCAATAATAGCCTTTAATGGAAATTATCTCATTTCAAGCCTCAGGTATAATTCTCCTGAACCCTCGGTACTCTATGAGATCGACAAAAATGGGGAAATTATTAACTCTTTGACTTTTGCCGATAGCTTAAATGTTTATTATAACTCGGTCCATAGACTAAACGACAACGGGTATTTATTCGCCAATGCTGATGCACTTACCGTTCATATGACGAAGCTGGATAAGAACCTGAAGACCGAATGGATCTCTGGCTTCGGGGACCAGAGTTTTCATCTGGGATTGGGCATTGAACTTGTGCCGCTGAGAGAAGGAGGTTTTGCCATCCTTGAATATATCAATTATAGGTTATCGATTATTAAAACAATCAATTTCAATTAGTGCGGAGAAGGGATCACATTTAATAAATTGTATGACAATTCTTCGGTCATGAGTGATTATTTCAAACGCATGTCAATCTATTAAATAAAAATGTTATTCTGGATAGAAAGGAATTTCAGTTTATTATTTGCTTCTGATGATTA
>JBJKSY010000354.1:0-9423 GCA_046703645.1 Cyclobacteriaceae bacterium | reverse complement strand
TCGTAGAAGAGTACCAGCTAAAGTATTTTTGCAGCGCCGATATTGACTGGTGTATCCGTATGCTTAAAAAAAGTAAATCCATTGTCAATACAGGTCTGGTTATATCAAAATATCTTATCGGCGGAATTTCTCACCAGCACAAACAGGTCTGCTGGAAAGAAAGATTTCAGATAATGTCTAGCTACTTTGGATTTTCCCTGGCTTGTGTGAGCCTGGTGAAAATTATTTTCAGATATCTTTATAAGGGAATCCTGATGGGAAGAAAATATTGAATTTATTTTCAGGATATCATTGTTTTTTTCAGTTTTTCAATCTGCCCCTCAAGGCTGTAGGATCTGAGTATTGAATTCCTTGCATTTTCTCCCATTTTGCCGGCAAGATCAGGATCACCTGCAATTTTTTCCATATAAAGAGCCATTTCGTTAATATCTCCCTCATTTACAAGAAAGCCGTTTTCATTTTGTTGCACGGCTTCCACGATCCCGGCGTGCCGGGTACTTACTACTGGCAATCCTGAAGACAAAGCTTCCAGAAGTGAAACCGGTAATCCTTCAGAATCACCTCTGCTGCTTTTAATGGAATGCTGTACGAAACATCTGGATTTTTTATATAATTCCGAAATCTCGGCCGGTGTCTTTCTCCCGAGAAATTTTACGGCTTCTTCCAGTTCATGTTCTCTGACCAGGTTAAGGCAATATTCCATCATTTCACCATCACCCACCATCCATAACTCCGAATCAGGAAAAACTTTATGTACTTTATTAAAGGCTAATATGGTTTTATCAGGACCTTTTTTTTCAGATAGCCTGGCTACAGATATAAATACTCTTTTATTACCGGCCGGCCGGCTCCCTGAATATAAATTAACATCAACTCCGCAGGAGATATTTTCAATTTTATGTGAATCCAGACCCAGGGAAACCAGTTGATTTTTCATATCTTCTGAAACAACTATTACCTTCCTGGCATAAGCAAACATTTTTATATATGGCCCCGAATATTTCCTCAGTGTATTGTAATTGAAGGCATCAAAACCAAGAAACTGAACGATAATCGGGACACCGGCTTCCATACATCCATCTGTCATTCTGGCGCCTACAGGACCATACTCTGCCAGGACCATGTCGATTTTTTTTTCAATCAGAAATTGTTTCAAGCTTGAAGTATACGCATAATGGTACAACCCGGGCCATAACCGTTTAAGCAGAGACCTGGCCAGGTTAATATTGAGCGGAAATGAAAAGATACTTTTACCGGGTGGTATGAGATAGGGCCATTGACCCCCGGTTAGTAGAAATCCCGGCTTTAAATAATCTATATGATTCCTGATGAAGGTTTCCGTGTATTTAAGGTCTTTATTCGGGTAGGCTAGACAAATATTCATGGTTTCCTGACTTTGGCTACCAATATATAAGTACAGGCATCCCGGTCAATTGCGGCTTTTGAATTCAACTGATCGGTTAAAAATATAAAACACTGCATGATTACCGACCAGCCTGGGCGAAGGAATTTCGGCAATTTAAATAAAAATCCGTCCTGGAATAATTGAAGACCCATGGCATTCCTTCCGATGATACCCCCGAAATATAGTAAATCGAACCCGGCTTCGTTGATTATTTTTTTAAGACCGGCCGAAGTCCAGCGCCAGAAATCAGTCGGGTCGGGATGATACATCCAGTAACCATGTGTAGTGAGGATTAAAATTCCTTCAGGATTCAGGACGCGCCTTGATTCCGACAAATATCTTGCAGGATCAAATACATGTTCAAGTACCTGGGTTGATAATACCACATCGAAGGAATTATCATGCCCGGGAACCGATCCGTCAGGATTCAGCGTAATGGGTATGTCGGAACGGGATATAAGATCGGCGGCCTGGTAATCACTTATATATTCTTGAAAAAGAGGTTTATAAGGACTGTTTCCGCTGCCGTAATCCATCAGAGACCGGTAGCCCTTATCCTTAATGAAATTCTCAATTACGTATTGGATCCGTTTGCGCAACTGGTTCAGATAATAACGCCGGCTGCTGAAGAACGGGGGATTCATCCTTATATGGCCGGGCTCACGGGTTTCCATAGACAAGGTTCATTAAAATCAGGTATCTCGTAAATTTCTCAAATTACAGCAATAATGCATAAATTATATTTATGAAGGCAATGGGTAGTTGCATATTTTTGTCGTTTCGTCTTCAATGTGAAATAAGAGGTAAATAGCGTTTATTTGCATCTTTATATAAACTAATTTTAGTCTTATGATCACCAGGATCCTGAATCAGGGATTAAAGAAATTTAACCTTTCCATCCGGCCTTTACCGGTCATCGCAGATCTTGGAAAGGAATTCCTTGAATTGTATGAGAAATGCAAGCCCTTCACGATGACTTCCATGGAGCGGATGTACGCGGCTTTCCAGGCTATCGACTATATTGAAAAAGCGGGCATCGAAGGTTCAGTGGTCGAATGCGGCGTATGGAAAGGAGGCAGCAGCATGATCATGGCATATAACCTGATCCGGCATCGGTCTGTCGAACGTGAATTATTTTTATATGATACCTATGAGGGCATGCCGGAACCTTCGGAAAAAGATGTGGATGTTAAAGGACAGATGGGAATAAAAAACTGGCTTAAAAACAAGGATCAGGGTATCAATCAATGGTGTTATGCACCCCTGGAAGAAGTTAAGAAAAATCTTTTGTCTACCGGCTACCCGGAAGATAAAATTCATTTTATTAAGGGTAAGGTGGAAGAAACCATTCCAGGAGTTATCCCTGCCGGCATTGCCGTATTGCGCCTCGATACGGATTGGTATGAATCTTCTTATCATGAAATTAAGCACCTTTTTCCATTGCTTTCAAAAAACGGAATGTTGATTCTTGATGATTACGGACACTGGCAGGGACAGAAAGAAGCCATAAACAAGTATTTCGATGAACAACAGATCGGGATGTATCTCCACAGGATAGACTACACTGGGAGAGCGGGAATAAAAACAAACTGAAATCCGGTTTTTGATAACAACTAAAGCTAAAATCTTCCCTGATACTGATTTATCCTGCATTATAATCCCTGAATGATATGAATTATTCAAATTTCATCTTTATCTTCATTGCAAGACATTAGCATGAAGAATATTTTAATTATCGGAGGTTGCGGGTTTATTGGAAAAAATATTGCAGATGATTTTTCCCACCGCGATTACCGGATTGTTGTCCTGGATAAAAACAATTTTAAGGATCCGGATCAGCCTGATACGGATAATATAAAATATATCCGGGGCAGCCTTAAGGACCGGGACAATATCATCAGTATTCTGGACGAGTTTCAAATAAATATTGTAATTCACCTTGCTTCGATACTGATTCCGGCGAGCAGTCATGAGGATTTTATGAAGGAGCTCTCTGAAATAATTATTCCTACCTTTGAGTTGTTGCCGGTCCTGGGCAGGAAAAAAATTTTGACTGTATTTTTTTCTTCCGGGGGGACCATATACGGGAAAGCTGATACAAATATCCCCGAAGATCACACACTGGTGCCCATTAATTATTACGGATACAGTAAGCTCATGATAGAAAATCACATCAGGCTGATGCATGAGATTAACGACTGCCCGTACCTTATCCTTCGTTTCTCAAATGTATATGGCCGTTACCAGCGTATGAATTCACAGCAGGGATTTATTTCCGTTGCCCTCGGCAGAATATTAGAGGGAAAACCTGTTGAGATCTGGGGAAACGGCAAAACGATCAGGGACTACATTAATGTAAAAGATGTCACCTACGTTCTGGAACAATTACTTAATGCGGGAATCATTAATAATACTTTAAATGTTGCAAGCGGTAAAGGAACCAGCCTGAATGAAATTATCAGGATGTTTTCTGTTATCATGGACAGGGAAATTGATGTCATATATAAACCCAAAAGGGATGTTGATCTTGATAAGGTCATTTTGGATATCACACGGCTTAAATCCATGATTGATTATCGACCTTTAAGGCTTGAGGAAGGATTGCGGGATTATATTTCTTTACTTTCGTCTACTTAAGTCCCTGATACATTAATTGCATGGATTAAGATATGGGAATATTTGTCCGACAAAGTGCAAAGGCATCAGTTGCATCATATCTGGGTGCCATTATAGGTTACCTGAATGTGGTATTTGTTACACCCTATTGCCTGCCGGCGGACATCATTGGTCTGAACAGGGTATTGGTAGATATGAGCATCTACCTCGCCTTCATTGCACAATTGGGAGTTTCGTCCGGAATTATCAGGTATTATCCCAGGTTCGTAAAGAAGGAAAACCAGTTGCAGTTCCTTGCCCTTGTCATTCCTTTATCCGGGTTCATCATTTTCAGCCTTATTTTTTTAGGTGTCCGTGTTATCGTTATTTCCTATTTTGCTAAAAATTCTTCACTGATTAATAATTATATAAATCTGATCCTCCCGCTGACTTTTTTTATGATCTACCTGGGGATCCTGGAAGCTTATTCCTCCTGCCTGCTCCGGATCGTTGTGCCCAAGATAATCCGTGATGTGATCCTTAAAATCCTGAATGTAATCGTTATCGTATTGTTTTATTTTAAGGTGCTCAACCTGCACCAGTTCCTTTGGGGAATTGTAGCGATTTACGCTATTGCTGTAATGCTGAACCTGGTCTATCTGTCATGGCTGACAAACATTAAATTAAGGCCTGAATTGAAAGCCATTGACAGAAAATTATTAAGAGAATTTGTTGTTTATATTCTTCTTATTCTTCTGATGGGCATCGGCAGTAATGTCGTTAATAAAATCGATGTTATTATGATCAGCGGTTATATCAACCTCACCAATACGGGGATTTATTCCATTGCCTTCTACATTGTTGTCATTATAGAAATACCGGCCCGTTCCTTTCAACAGCTTGCCGGACCTTTTATTGCAAGATCATTCCATGAAAAAAACCATAATGCAATTAGTGAAATCTATACTAAAAGTTCGCTTATTCAATTCCTGGTAGGCGGGATAATTTTCCTTTTAGTATGGATCAATATTGATGCGCTTTTTTCCATTATGCCCAATGGTGCGATTTACAAAGCCGGGAAATATGTGATTTTGTTTCTCGGGTTCAGCAAGCTGATAGATTTGCTTACCGGGGTGAATTCCCTGATAATATCCAATTCAAAGAATTATTCTTCTCTCCTGTTTTTTATACTGTTTCTGACCTTTGCAACTATCTTGACTAATTATTGGTTCATTCCTGTATACGGAATTACCGGAGCAGCATTCGCTTCTTTAATATCCCTGTCATCCTACAATCTGATGCTTCTGGTTTACCTGTGGATAAAAATGAAGATTCAGCCTTTTTCAATAAAAACGGTTTGGGTTCTTGCCCTGTTGCTTGGATTGTTTTTCTTCAATTACCTGATACCTTCAATGTCCAATGCCTGGTTTGACATGATCCTGCGGTCAGCGATTCTGGGCAGCATTTTTATTGTAGTTATTTACTTCCTGAAATTATCGCAGGAAATCAATGAATTGATATTGAATGCATTGAAAATTATTGGTTTGAGGAAAGAATAAGCAATACATTCTGAATTGAATATAGTAATCCTTTTTCCCTTATAAATTGATCCTGCTGCGAGTTCAGAAACATCTCCCTTCCTTTTCTTTCAGGCAGTTCTCCTTGCCGCCGGGGCAACGGTAACAGATTTCATTTTGAAGGGGTTTGTCGTCAAAATAATCCCTGATATTGCGGAGTGTAGTATCCGCAATACTGGTCAGCGCTTCACGGGTAAAGAAGGCCTGGTGAGATGTGATGATCACATTGTTAAAAGTCAATAGCCGGGCAAGAATATCGTCGGTAAGCACTTCCCCGGAAAGATCTTCAAAGAAATATTCGCTTTCTTCTTCGTATACATCAAGCCCGGCACTGCCGATTTGGCCGGATTTCAAACCCTCGATCAGGTCGGAGGTCTTGATGAGTTTACCCCTGCCGGTATTGATGATCATAACACCTTTTTTCATCTCGCCGATGGTTGTGGCATTTACCAGGTATTCAGTTTCCGGGGTCAGTGGGCAGTTCAGCGAAATTATATCCGATCCGGCAAATAACAGGGCCTGGTCCACGTACCGGCAACCGGATTCAGTTTCGAATTTCTTGTCGGGAAATCTATCATAAGCCAGGACTTCCATGCCGAAGCCCCTGAGTATTCTTATAAGTACCTTGCCGATCTTTCCTGTGCCGATCACACCGGCCGTTTTCCCATGCAGGTCGAAACCGATCAGCCCCTGCAGGGCGAAGTTTGCTTCCCGGGTCCTGTTATAGGCCCGGTGTGTTTTCCGGTTCAACGCCAGGATCAGAGCAAGTGTATGTTCGGCAATGGCATAAGGTGAATAGGCAGGAACCCTCACAATATGTATCTTCTCAAAGGCTGCGTTAAGGTCTACATTGTTATAGCCGGAACTTCGCAAGGCAATTAACCTGATCCCGAATTCCTGCAACCTGTGAACAATATTTCCGGTAATATAATCATTAACAAAGGAGCAAACAGCATCATATCCCCGGGCCATTACCACGGTTTCCGGGGAAAGGTGAGGCCTGAAATATTTTATCTCAAAGCCATAGCTGTCATTGACCTGTGTGAATGTTTCCCGGTCGTATGGCTTTGTATCAAAAAAGGCAATTTTAGGAGGCATAAGTAAATGTATATCCTTTAAAATTAATCAATAATTTCTATTGGATATTAACTTAATTGTCTTACCCTGATTTGATGTAAATTTTTAAGGATTTTATAAAGCAGGAAAATGCCCTGGATCAGAATTTAAAAATGTTTCCGGATCACATCCGAGATCCTGTGGCTTACCTTGTCGTCCCAGTATAGTATAGGTTCATGATGTCGATTATTCGTTTTATCGATATGGCTCCTGATCCGGCCGGAAATATCTTTCTCATGAAGGCTGATAAGCTTATTGGTCCCTTCAGTCAATGTTACCGGGCGTTCTGTATTTTTCCTGATGGTTATGCAGGGTTTTCTGAGCCAGGTGGTTTCTTCCTGGATTCCCCCGGAATCAGTGAGCACAAAATCACTGGCAGCTACGACTTTCAGGAATTCGAAGTAACCCAGCGGTTCAATCATCATGACTCGTTCCGGATTGATTTTTTCCGTCAGGTTGAACTGGGCAAGCCGGCTTTTAGTCCTGGGATGAACCGGGAAAATTATCCTGTACTCCCTTGCCACCCGATTGATCACATCAGTGAGCTTTTCAAGGCTCTTCTCAGTATCCACATTTTCGGGGCGGTGAAAGGTAGCGGCTGCAAAAGGTTCTTTCATAAATTGAACAAGTGAATCGGGAAGTTTAAGGTTCTCCCAGTATTTCCTCGTATTCATCAGGTTTTCGATCATGATATTCCCTACGTGAAATACTTTCTCATTCGGAATCCCTTCTTTTTTCAGGTTTTCAAGACCGCTGGGTTCCGATACCATCAGGAAATCACTAACATGATCGGTAATGACCCGGTTAAGTTCTTCAGGCATGGCCCGGTCGAAGCTTCTTAGCCCTGCTTCCACATGCATCACTTTAATGCCATTCTGGGAGGCCGCAATAGCGCCGGCGACCGTGGCATTAACATCTCCAACGACCACAACCAGGTCGAATTTATTTTCAAGCAGCAGGGAATTGATACCTATTATGGTTTTCCCGATCGTATCCGGAACATTTCCTGCCGATATCTTTAGATCGAAATCCGGGTCCGGCAATTCCAGGCACTCCCAGAAACTCGAACTCATGTTTTTGTCGAAATGCTGGCCTGTATGGCAAAGAAAAGGCTTGAACAAAGGCTCGTTTTTAAAAGTATGGTAGAGAGGAGCGATCTTTATAAAATTAGGCCTTGTACCGGCTACCAGCAGAATCTTAATTTCATTCATTAGTTCAATTTTAAATTAAAAATTATTGTTTTTCAATTTTCTGTTACAGTTTCACCAAGGATAAAATCAAAAGCTTTTTTATAAGCATTGACAACCGTATGGACATTCACCTCTTCTCTGATTATCCTGGTGGATTCCTTCCCGAACTCAACGATCTTCCCGGGTTCGGAAAACAACATGTGGATTTTTTCAGCAAGATCTTTCAAGTCATCCTCCCTGAAGAAATATCCATTTATTCCGTCACGTACCAGCTTCTTTTCCGTTCCGTCGGCCCGGCTGCAGATCACGGGCTTGCCGAAGGCCATGGCTTCATTGATGGAAAGTCCGCCCATTCCGGCCAGCACATAAACGGATGCCTGCAGAAAATATTTGCCGTTTTCGAGCGGATCATATACGGCTCCCGGGAATTTTATATGATCCTCCAATCCTGTCCTTTTTGCCAGGTCCCTGAGATTCCCCGATTCGGGTCCGTCGCCGATGATCCATAGCTCGCTGTCGGGATGCCGTTCATACACCTCTCGAAAAGCTTCTATCAGGAGGTCGACTTTTTTCCAGGCAACCAGCCGGCCGACATGAAGGATAACTTTCTTATCTTTTGAGATCGCTGCAGGATTTTTTTCCAGCGCTTCCCTCACGTTGAATAGCTGATCGGTATCAGGGGAATTATAGGTGATGAAGATCCTGTCGCGGTTAACACCATAGGTGGGTATGATATCCAGCGCATCACCCGTGTAATATAAATGGGCATCAACCTTTTGAAGATAACTTTTGATCAACCTGCGAAGCAAAGAATAATAGATGACTTTTTTCAGGCCCCAATGTTTGTTGATAAGCTCCCCGTTTTCATTTTCAAGGCGGTTCCTGTAGAAATCGATCGCCTGTTCATATGGCGGAAGGTTAAAGGGAATATCACGGTACAGGAGTTTAAAACGCCGCTGACGGTAAAGTCTTCGCCAGGAAGGCAGCAGCAGGAAAGCCAGCACATAAGGCCAGTTGATAACAAGGATATCAGGATTCTCCGACCTTATTGTATGAATGAAATTTTTGAAGTATAACTTTCCGTACCAGGCAGTCCTTTCTTGCAAAGGGATAATGCCGAATTCCACATTGTTCCTTGATTCATGCACTCCCTTGCCCAGGGTTTTCCCTTTTCCCTCGGGGATGATTACCTTAATTTCGTATCCGGGTATCCGGTTAAGCCGGTTCAATATGCTGATCAGGTAATGAGGGAGACCTCCGAATGTAAAGATCACTTTCATCTGGGAGCCAAAATTACCATTTCAATCCTTTAAATCCATACACCCTTACTATCGTTTATTATCAGTAGCTAAAAGAAAGGTAAATTTTAATTTTCCTGACCCTGCCGTGTTAATTAATGTTCAACAGGACTGTTTATTCAGCCAATATTTCAGGATTAATGGATAGATGTTATTTTTACATTCAGCAGGGCAGAAATTCCTGTTTTAAAATTTTCCTGTCCCTTGAAAGTTACCTTTCTCAATACATTTGAAAAATACGG
>JBJKSY010000353.1:0-8502 GCA_046703645.1 Cyclobacteriaceae bacterium | reverse complement strand
CAATTTACCCTGGCCATCCTTTTGAGCTTGTCCGCCATTTTCGTTCAGAAGCAGATCCGCTTTGCGCGAAACAGGGCTGCTGGTTATGATCAAAGGGATGTAGCTTACAATTTCATGCAGGGAGAAGTTCCGGAACATTTCGAGGCCATTAAAAATGAATTGCTTAACAGCAGGGCCGCAACTTCCGTTACCCGCACTTTTTCGCCTGTAACGAGGATCTGGAATATGGCGACAGGGTTTTCATGGCAGGGAAGTACCGAATCTGATGCACAAAGCACCTTTCTGGTTTTCGGCAGCGATGCTGGATTGGTTTCCACTTTCGGTATCCGGATCCGTGAGGGTAGAGACCTGGATATCTATACTCATCCCGGCGATACGTCCGGCGTCCTTCTGAATCAATCGGCAGTTTCGAAAATGCAATTAAATGATCCCGTCGGGGCAACCATCAGGGATGCGGCAGGTAAGAACTGGCACGTGGTGGGTGTAGTTAATAATTTTATCATCGAATCGCCTTTTGATCCTGTGAACCCCATGATCATCGAGGGTTGGACGGACCGGTACGGAACCGTTAATTTCAAACTGAATCCGTCGCGACCTGTAACGGCTGATATTTCAATGGCAGAAAAAATATTCAAAAAAAACAACCCGGAATATCCTTTCGAATATTTTTTCGCCGATGATTATTATAACCGGAAGTTTGCTGATATAACACAGACCGGAACGCTTGCCGGGCTTTTTGCTATTCTAACGATTTTTATTTCCTGCCTCGGGCTTTTCGGACTCACCGCATACATGACTGAGATCCGGACCAAAGAAATCGCTATAAGAAAAGTACTGGGTGCTTCCGTAACTTCCATTACAATTCTTTTATCACGGGATTTTGTCCGCCTGGTCATCCTGTCTGTGCTCCTTTCTGTACCCCTGGCATGGTGGGTTGTAGAATCATGGCTTAAGACCTTCAGTTACCGCGAGCCGGTAAGTATATGGGTATTCCCGGTAACGGGTGCAGTTGCAATTCTTATCGCGATTTTTACGGTTAGCTGGCAGACCCTGAAAACCGCATTAATGAACCCGGTGAATAATCTCAGGGCAGAATAATATTAAATATGAAAAATCTTCATCAACACCCTCCTTACTTTTTCCTCCGTTTCTTCCGGTGGTACTGCCACCCGGAACTGAGGGATTATGTAGAGGGGGACCTGTTGGAGCTTTACAATGAGAGAATAACAACCAAAGGAAAACGGAGGGCGGATTTCAGATTCATGATCGACGTTCTCCTGCTTTTCCGGCCCGGGATCATCCGGCCGTCAACAGAATATAATTTAAACCAATACGATATGTTCAGGAACTATCTGAAAATCGCCATGAGGAATATGACGAAAAGGAAAATGTATTCCTTTCTCAACATTGCGGGACTGACGGCCGGAATGGCCGTGGCAATTCTTATCGCACTCTGGATCAATGATGAAATTTCCTTTAACAAAAATTTCATAAATCATTCGAGGCTTGCTGAGGTTATGTTATATCAGGCTCTCGGAAAAGATTCCGGTGTGGGTAATGTGGTTTCAACCCCTGAAGCGGAGCCCTTCCGTTCCACTTATGCCGCTGACTTCAAAGCAGTTTCCCTGACTTCCAATGGAGTTGATTCTCATATCCTGAAAGCAGGTGACCGGGCAGTATCCGGTTCAGGGCGATGGGTTGAAAAAGATTTTCCTGAAATGTTCACACTGAACATGCTTTCCGGAACCCGTGATGCGCTGAAAGATCCATCTACCATACTCATCAGCAAGTCACTGTCGAAAGCATTATTCGGTAATACAGATCCCCTTAATAAAACTGTTCGTGTTGACGATCGTTTTGATGTTCAGGTCGGCGGGGTTTACAGCGATTTCCCTGAAAATTGCACTTTTTCAGATACCAAATGCCTGCTTTCCTGGAACAATAAGGAAAATTATCTGAATGCCATTACAAACTGGAGCAATCATGCTTGTTCCATGTTTGTTGAGCTGGCCGGTCATGTGAATATTGACGAGGCAGCAGAAAAGGTTCGAAAGGCTCCTACATCTCATATTACCGGATGGACCGAGGAGTTCAGGCTTCAATCAATGGATAAGGTGCACCTGTATGACGAGTACAAGGATGGAAAAGTATCCGGGGGCCGGATTTTGTACGTGTGGATGTACGGGTTGATCGGGATATTCATATTACTGCTTGCCTGCATTAATTTCATGAATCTTTCCACTGCCCGCAGCGAACAGCGCGCCAGGGAAGTTGGGATCCGTAAAACGGCCGGCTCCCTACGCAGTCAACTGGTTGCCCAGTTCCTGATCGAATCCGTCCTGATGGCATTTATTGCGTTAGTCTTGTCGGTCTTAGTGGTGAATTTTATCCTTCCGTTTTTCAATATCCTTGCCGGCAAGCATATTGCAATGCCCTGGAATAATTCCTGGTTCTGGATTGGGACTTTCGCTTTCACATTATTTACAGGTATCCTTTCAGGAAGCTACCCTGCCTTTTATCTTTCTGGGTTCAAGCCAATCAGTGTCCTGAAAGGTAAGCTCAAATCAGGACCGGGAGCAACTGTGCCCCGGAAAATACTGGTGGTCGTTCAATTTTCAGTTTCCATTGCCCTGATCATTGGGACTATAGTTGTTTTCAATCAGATCCAATATGCCAAAAACCGGCAAGCGGGTTACGACCGTAATGGGTTGATAACCGTAATGATGAATACTCCCCAGTTATCGGATCATATGGAAGTGATTCAGGATGAACTCCTGAAAACAGGTGCGGTCAGTCATGTGTCGGAATCTTCGCAATCACCGGCAAATTTCAATAATAATAACGGAATTGACTGGCCGGGAAAAGATCCTGCCGTTCAGGTATTTTTCCGCGATGTGATCGTTACTTCCGATTACGGGAAAACAGTGGGCTGGAAAATCATACAGGGCCGGGATTTTTCCGGTGATGTTATTTCCGATTCATCGGCGGCCATATTGAACCAGGCTGCAGTCGACACGATGAAACTGAAAGACCCGATCGGCAGCCGGATCACCTATGACGGCAGGAATTTTACG
The DNA here is from genome assembly GCA_046703645.1 of Cyclobacteriaceae bacterium. Classification (GTDB taxonomy): domain Bacteria; phylum Bacteroidota; class Bacteroidia; order Cytophagales; family Cyclobacteriaceae; genus DATDPY01. The sequence continues at coordinate 5,428 of JBJKSY010000353.1, read as the reverse complement.
GTTATAGGTATCGCCCGGAATATGGTGACCCAGTCACCTTACCAGCCGGATGAACCGGCAGCTTTTTTCATGAAAGGGTATCTCGGATATATCATTATCCGTATCAGGCCCGAAGTGCCTGTTCATGATGCCCTTGCAGCCATTCAACCAGTATTTAAAAAATATAACCCCGATTCGCCTTTTGATTACCAGTTTGTAGACAAGGTGTATGGTCGCAAATTTGCCGCTGAAGAACGTATAGGGAAACTTGCCGGTTTCTTTTCCTCCCTGGCCATCTTTATTTCCTGTCTTGGAATTTTCGGCCTGGCTGCATATACCGCCGAGCGCCGGAATAAAGAGATCGGGATCAGAAAAGTGCTGGGAGCTTCCATCGCGCACCTGTGGGGATTATTGTCAGGGGAATTTATCCTGCTGATTACCATATCAAGTGTGATTGCCGTCCCGGTTGCATTTTATTTCATGTCGGGATGGCTGAAAAATTACAGCTATCACATGAAAATTACCTGGGTTGTATTCGGGGTCGCCGTAGCCGGCGCTGCGGTAATTACCATGGCAACTGTCAGTTATCAGGTGCTGAGAGCGGCTTTAACCGATCCGGTGAAAAGTCTTAGAACGGAGTAATTTCTAAATGAAAAAAAGAAGAACAAATCCACCCGGATTATTTCTCGGTTTCTTCCGGTGGTTCTGCCATGAGGACCTGGAAAATTATATCGAAGGCGACCTGATGGAACTATATGAAGAACGATTAAGATCTTCAGGAAAGAGAAAGGCTGACTTAAAATTTGTTATTGATGTTTTACTGTTATTCCGGCCGGAGATCATCCGCCCGTCACAGGGCATCGGGCTTAACCACAATTACGATATGTTCAGGAATTATTTTAAAACCGGAATCCGTAACATCCTTCGGTATAAAGTATTCTCAATCATCAATATTTTCGGTCTCGCCACAGCGTTGTCGGTCTGCATGCTGATTATTATGATGTTGGCCGACCAGGCAAGGTACGACCAGTTCAATGTAAAGCGTGGCAGAATTTACCGGATTCTCACCGATACAAAAACATCGAGAATGCCCTACTCCACGTCACCCTTTCCGCTTGCGGAAGCGCTGAAATCGGGATATCCTTCCATAGAAGCAACAGTTAACCTTCGTCCTGGTGTTGGTGGCGATGTAACATATAATGGGAAATCTATCGAAATGGGAGGCTATTTCACAAGTCAGTCATTTTTCAAGATATTCAGTTTTAATCTTATAGAAGGCAATAAGAATTCCGCCCTGCTGGAACCAAGGTCGGTAATTCTGTCAGAAAAAACAGCCAGGAAATTATTCGGAAGTGAAGATCCGCTGGGGAAAACCGTAGCATTTTCCGACCGGCAACTTTCCTACCCGCTGGATTATGACCAAGTCGGCGCTCCTCCGGTTTCGTGGGGAAGTTTTACTGTCACGGGTGTGATCGATGAATCGAAGTATAAATCACATATAAGATTTGACCTGCTGTTGTCTTCATCTACCTTACCCGCCCTCTACGCTGATAGTTTATTAAACGATGAATCCAATGATTGGAAAAATTATTTCAGGACCTATACTTATGTGCTTATGTTCCCCGGGAAGGATCAGTCGGATCTTTCCGGAGCACTAAATGAACTGACAACCCGTAAATACGCGGATATCCATTCGGATCAGGTAAAAGGATTAAAACTTTTATCTCAGAATCTTAATGATATTCAAATGCATCCTTATGGCAACGATACCAATAACCGGCTTCAGGCCATCGGTTATTATTTTCTTTATATCCTGGCGGCCATTATTCTCTTCTCAGCCTGCCTGAATTATGTGAATCTATCCGTGGCAAGAACGCTGACACGATTGAAGGAAATCGGAGTGAGAAAAGTAACAGGAGCAGGCAGAAAATCCCTGATAATTCAGTTTCTCAGCGAATCGGTTATCATATCCTTACTTGCCCTTAGCCTGGGTATCGGAATGCTGTCATTGCTCCGGGAAGGCTTTCTGCATATGTGGCTTAATCAATTCCTCCGGTTCGAACTTCCGGATACTTTAACGGTTTACATGATCTTTGTTGCGTTCGCCATAGTCATTGGCGTGGTTGCCGGCTTATATCCGTCCATTTATATGTCAGGATTCAAGCCGATTAAGGGATTGAAAAACCATGATAGCTTTAAGTCAGGTATGCCAGGCATGCGAAAGGTCCTGAGCACTTCACAGTTTGTGGTTTCTCTTTTCTTTGTGATAACATCCATTCTGATTTTAGAACAGTTCAGACATTATTCCCATTTTGAGTATGGGTTTAATGCAAAAAATATTGTGAATATCCAGCTACAGGGTCACGATGCAGGAATGGTAAAAAATATATTGAAGTCGGTTCCCGGGATTGAAGATATCTCTGCCTGCGATTTGCTTCCTGCCGGCGGGATTTCCAACGGGACATCGGTAAGGGAAACGGGCAGTTCACATGACTTTACTTCCTACCGGCTGATAAGAGCGGACGGGAATTTTACCGGTAACCTGGGAATCCGGTTGCTGGCTGGGCGAAATCTTCCCGATAGCGGGGTACCGGGATCAAAATATGTGCTCGTAAATGAAGCGGCGGTAAAGGAATCCGGGTATCAATATCCATGGGAAATGGTCGGAAGGTTACTGGAGTCGAAATGGGGAGACCAGTACGAAGTGTTAGGGGTCGTGTCAGACTTTCAGTATGACCTTCCTATTAACAGGGATAAACTAAATCCGGTTATAATCTGGTACGATCCGCAATTCTTCCGATATGTGAATATAAAAATTGCACAAGGAAGTATTGCCACGGTTATGAAGGAGATCAATAAAAAATGGAAGGAAATCGATCCTTCTCATGCTATCCGTTACCGGTTTTATACTGACCAGTTGGCCACTGAAGGCAAAGGGATTTTCGATCTGGCTTCCATATTAAGTTTTATTGCTTTCCTGGCAACCGTTATTGCCTGTATAGGCTTACTTGGAATGGCCATTTTTTCTGTTGAACGCAGGACCAAAGAAGTGGCTATCCGTAAAGTACTGGGAGCTATGGATTATGGAATTGCGGCACTTCTTTCTAAAGAATTCATAAAAATCCTGGCTGTCAGTGTATGTATCGGAACACCGATAAGTTATTTCATCAATAATTTCTGGCTGGAAATGCTGCCCAACCACGTGAATTTCAATATTGGAATCATATTGCTTGGAACTTCTATTCTCTTAATACCAGGGCTATTCGCTATCGGGTCGCAAACATTCCGGGCTTCGCGACAAAACCCGGTGGAATCGTTGAAAATGGAATAGAATTTTTTTACCGCTGAAGTCGCTGAGAAGACCGCAGAGAATACCAGTTAAGCAATGGATAATATTCCCGGGTTTTCTTTGCGATCCCGGAGATCCCGATAGTTATCGGGTTTCTGCGCCCTGTGGTTATTTATAAAAATCAACTGTTGATGGAATTAAAAATATTCTTTAATTGTTATCACTTTTACAGGCAAGAGGGAGAATTCACCGACTGATAATCCGACTTTTTTTAGGGTTCTGAATTAAACCAATGATCCGGTTATCCAATCTTAACTTGCATCGACTCACAAAGATATCCTTCTTTCCGCATTTCATAAACTCCGATTTTTTTTAACAACTTAACAACTTTAAATATTATGAAAAAAATTCTTATTGCCATCTTAATGGTTACATGTTTTGCCGCATGTAAACACTCGACTCAGCTTACTGCCGTTCAGAAAGAATCCGTTCAGAAATCGGCTCTGGATTTATGCCATCAGTTCATGAACCTGTACCAGGAAATGAAATTTGATGAATGTTTTGCCCTTTTCACCGACACGGGCACGGGCTATTCCAATAATAATTTTCAATGGGTAAGTGATATGAAGAAATGGGTGGATGAAAACAAAGGTAAGATAAAAAAAATGTCCTATACTGCCGATACGATTATCGTTGACGTTCTGGATCAGAATTGCGCAATTACAACTTTCCGGTATTTTTATTCTGTAACTGATACAGGTTCCAATGTCAGCTATGCAAGCGGCATTGCTTCATTTACCATGAATAAACCAGAAAAGGATTGGAAAATAATTGCCTTCTCTGAATACGCCGACTGGACTCCTCTCCTCCTCCCTGCCAGTTTGGAAAAGGACCGCAGCCAAATGCAGGTAGACCTGAACCAGAAATTCACGAGCCTTGTTTACCAGTTTAACGCAGTAGCTGCCGCAAATATATCACTCCAGAAGAAGGCCGGAAAAAGTCCTTATGATCTTGGATTGGCCACAGGAAAAATATTCGCACCTACCTGGGATAAGAATTCCGGTTTTGAGGGCATGAAGAAAGGAATGATCTATAACATGCAACTCTTATCATCGCAGGCGGAAATACTTGAATTATCAGGTGAACATTTAAAAATCAGAGTCCTTAAAGATTTTAAAGCCTGGATGCCTGAAAAGGTTACTGATAAGGACATGCTCGACTATTACCGGGGAGTAATGCAGCCGATCGGAGATTACCTTGGGGGAAAAACCGATATAACAGATGACGGGAATTATTACATTATCACCCTTACAAAAAAATAATTGTCATAAGACCTATTAAGCAACCGTATTATTAGATCAAAAGGGTCACGGGGAATTGGAAAAAATATAATTCTCCTGAATTCGATAAAAATTCCCCGGGACCCTATGTGAATTCTCAGTGTCCCTCAGAGTAACAAACTTTATAAATCATTATTCATAATGATGTTTTTTATGAATCGATTAACATACTTTCCCATGACCGGCATAATATAATTGATACAGGAAATTACCGATACAAAGAATAGCGGGAGAACTCAAAACATATATGTATTGACGGTTTCCTGATTCTTATAGTTTATCGGTTGTGCTGTCCGGATAAATATTCTCAAGTGACCGGAAAATAAATTCAAACAAGAATTCTTTCGATTATTCATTTGTTGATTTGATGATTTATTGATTTCGTTCACCGGTTACTGTTCACTGGTCCCCGGCCACTTGTCACTCGTCACTCGTCACTCCGGTTACTGTTCATTTACAAACCTGGCATTTGTCCTTCATTTATTACCATCTTACACCCTAACCTATTAACTTAATGTTTTCAAACCAGCATTATATCTCAAATGAATACCATTAAAAACGACAATGGCATATTTCAGTTAGCCGATGCTTTTGTCAACCAGACTCATTGTAATATCTTCCTTACCGGCAAAGCAGGCACCGGTAAAACCACCTTCCTGCAGCATATCCGGGAAACAACTTCAAAAAACAATGTCGTGCTGGCACCAACGGGTGTGGCAGCGGTCAATGCGGGAGGGATGACACTGCACTCCTTCTTTCAACTCCCGATCGGCACTTTCCTGCCGGATTCACAAATAAGGAATTACACTGAATCTTCACA
>JBJKSY010000352.1:0-3776 GCA_046703645.1 Cyclobacteriaceae bacterium | reverse complement strand
TTCCCCAATTATACGCCAGTATGATACCACGAAAACCCATGGTTGAAGTGAGGATTTTTATAAATGCCTGATTGTTCACTTTTCACTTGGTACCTCCAGCTACAGGCTGGTCTAACTAAAATTATCCACAGGATTATTTTGTAACGTTCAATCCCCGCTGCTGACAGGCCCCTCACTATAATCATCCAGCGGAACATTTTAGTGAGGGGCCTGTCTGCAGGGGGGATTGAACGTTACAAAATAATCCTGTGGATCATTTTAGTTAGACCAGCCTGTAGCGGGAGGTACCAAGTGAAAAGTGAACAATCAGGCATTTATAAAAATCCTCACTTCAACCATGGGTTTTCGTGGTATCATACTGGCGTATAATTGGGGAAATGGGGAACGAGGAGAAGTGGAAATGGGGGGCCAGGTATTTACTACAAACATTCAGGTAAAGATTTTGGGTAATATGGCATCAACCACGGGTTTTCGTCCAGCCGCACAGTTAAATAATAAAGAATAATCATCCCCGGCCTTGTGCCGGGGTCTCCCATAAATTTGTAGGAATCTAATAATTAACGCTCGGTCCGGCTGCCAATATATAAGGCCTACGGCCTTAGAACAACCTGGCATTATTAATTAATCAAGTTAAAGCCACTAAATCCATATAATAAATAATCGGCTGATATAAAGACGTAGTCCCCCTTAGAAAAGGGGGGCGCGGTGGACAAGTGGGTGGAAGGGGGTTGTATTTTTCATTTTGCCGCATTTTCGTTAAGTATATGATGGTCACCCCGGGAATGGCTATTGCAGCCAGAGTTGATTGGCTTCCGGCTTGCAACTCCGGATAACACTGTGGCGTGAGCAGGGGTGGGTCTCCCGTAAATTTGTAATTAGTTAATAGATAACCTGCCTGACCCACTTCGTTCTCCTACTTTGTTGAAATCATCTATATTAATCCTTACCCGATTCAATTGTGCCAACAAAATTTCTTTCTAAAATGTATAACAAATTAAAATTGCTTCTTTATATTTGTTCTACATATTAGTAACATTATGAAAGAAACAAGATTAGGGGATTTTGAAGAAGTGATCCTTTTACTGGTCGGAATCCTGGGTGAGGAAGCCTACGCTTTCAGGATTGCCGAAGAATTTGAGTCACAAACCAAACGCAGCGTTTCCATCGGTGCGGTTCACTCCACATTGACCAGGCTTGAAAATAAAGATTTCCTGACATCGGAGATGGGAAAGGCAACGGCAGAAAGAGGGGGCCGGAGAAAACGGATCTATACGATTACAGCCTATGGACGGAGAGTGCTGGCTGAATCCCGCGATTTCAAAGTATCCCTGTGGAAACAGTATCCTGATTTTGCAACGGGAAACCTGGGCTATGGATTCTAAAAAATACCAGCCACCCCGCCGGGCATCATGGTTCCTGAAATTATTTCTTCGGACAGACCTTGCCGAAGAAGTGCAAGGCGACCTGGAGGAAAAATTCTTTAAAACTGTAAATACCCGTTCATTACGAAAAGCAAAGCTTAATTACTGGTACCAGGTATTGAATTACTTAAGGCCCTTTGCCATCAAAAAAATAACAACATTTTACAACAACTTAAATTTCAGGGATATGTTTTTTCACAACTTCAAATCTTCGTTCCGGTATTACAGCCGGAACAAAATGTCCTTATTCATTAATATAATCGGACTGCCTGTGGGAATGGCCTGTGCACTGCTGATATACTTGTGGGTCCAAAGCGAACTTAAGGTAGATCAATTTCATCAAAATGGTGACCGGCTTTACCAGGTTATGGAAAATGTTGTACAGGACGGGAAAATTATTACCAGGCAAAGTACCTCCGGACCGCTGGCTTCGACCCTTGTCGATGAAATGCCGGAAGTAAAGTATGCAGTCAGCATGACAGAAAATGAATTTATGCATGACAATATTTTGTCCTATAAAGAAAATGATACGCAAGCGGACGGGATCTATACTGATTCCGATTTCTTTAAAATGTTTTCTTTTCCCTTTTTAAAAGGGAATAAGAACCAGGCCTTATCCGATAAAAATTCAATTGTAATCAGTGAAAAACTGGCGAGAAATTTATTCGGCAACATCGATAATGCACTAGGCAATGAAATTGAATGGCAACATAAGAAAGACTACCGGGTTACCGGGGTAATCCGGAATGTGCCTTTCATCTCATCGTTGCAGTTCGATTTTGTTATTCCGTTTGGGGGGGTCATGGAAGAATATCAGTGGTTAAGCGATTGGGGCAATACCGCTCCCCATACTTATGTACTTTTCAGGCCTGGAACTGATGTGCCCCTTTTCAACAGGAAAATAGCTGATCTTGACAGTATTAAAACAGGCGGAGCCGCCAGATACAGAACCCCATTTGCTGTACCGTTTACAAGAACATATCTCTATAATCATTATCAAAACGGCATTCAGAGTGGCGGACGGATCGAATATGTAAGGTTATTTTCAGTGATAGCCGTTTTTATCCTCCTTATTGCCTGTATCAATTTCATGAATTTATCGACCGCCCGGGCTACCACACGAATGAAGGAAATCGGAATCAAGAAAACCCTTGGGGCACGGAGAAATATTCTGATCTTTCAATACATGGGGGAAGCCATGAGTTTCTCATTTCTTTCCCTGTTCGCTGCAATTCTGATCGTAGCGATATTACTTCCTCAGTTTAATACCATCACGGGAAAGCACTTGATTTTATGCCCTGATAAAAACATGATAGCAGCCTCGTTGATTATTACCCTGTTCACCGGTTTTATAGCCGGCAGTTACCCGGCACTTTACCTGTCGGGATTCAACCCTATCGGAGTTTTGAAAGGAAAAATCAAAACCGGATCCGGGGAAATCCGCATTCGGAAGGGCCTCGTTATTTTCCAGTTTGCAATTTCGATCATTCTAATTGTATTGGTGCTGGTGGTTTACAGGCAAATCGAATATGTGCTGACAAAAAACCTGGGTTACAATAATTACAACGTCCTGTATTTCCAGAGAACAGGCCAGTTGGCGAAGGAAGAAAGAACCGAAAGTTTTTTAAATTCTATTCGTGAGATTCACGGCGTGGACGCAGCTTCCTGTATAGGACATAACCTGACCGGCCATAACCATGGGACGAACGACGTGATATGGCCTGGTAAAGATCGATCGGATAAAACGGAATTCGAGACTGTTCCGGTAGATTACGGAGCGATACCGCTTTTGAATATGCATATAAAAGAAGGAAGAAATTTTTCCCGGGACTTTGCCACCGACAGTTCTGCGGTAATATTCAACCAGTCGGCAATTGATTTTATGGGGCTTACAAACCCGGTGGGAAAGACTGTTAAATTCTGGGGTGAAACTATGCATATCGTAGGTGTGGTAAGGAATTTTAATTTTGATTCTTTCCATTCAAGAATAAAGCCTTTGATACTCTATCTTAACCCTGGAAATTCGTATAATATACTGGTAAAAATTCAGGCAGGCAAAGAGCATGAGACTCTGGCTCAATTGCAAAAGATCTACAAGCAGTTCAATCCCGGTTTTCCTTTTGATTATAATTTTCTTGATGATGAATACAAATCATTATACTCATCCGAAATCCAGGTGTCCGCTTTATCTAAATATTTTGCCAGCCTGGCGATATTAATATCCTGCATGGGCCTGTTTGGCCTTGCTGCATTCACGGCTGAAAGACGAACCCGTGAAATCGGCATCCGTAAAATTCTCGGATCTTCCGTTTTGAATATTATTCGCCTTCTTACCTGGGATTTTACGACCATGGT
>JBJKSY010000351.1:0-2275 GCA_046703645.1 Cyclobacteriaceae bacterium | reverse complement strand
CGCGCGCGCGGCCCGGGCGGGGGCGGGGCGGGGCGGCGAGGCGGGGCCGCAGGGTGGGTTGGGGCAATGGAGGAATGGAGGAATGGAGGGTTGGGGGAATGGAGGAATGGAGGGTTGGAGGGTTGGAAGAATCAGTGAATAATATCAATCCAATCTCCTTTTCTCAGCTTTATATTAAGTGATTTTATTAACTGGATCAATTCGTTCTCGATCTTATAATGGAGAGTATCCAGTTTTTCAAAATCCTTTGCCGAGATCTGCTGTGCTTTGAAAAAACTACAAATGCATGAATAATATTCTGCACATGAGCCCAATGAATAATTTAAAAAATTCAGGTATTCTCTGATGCTTTTCCTAGCATATCCTTCAGCAATATTTCTACTAATACTTTGTGAACAATCAAGACAATTTCCACTTGATTTCTTTAACTCATAGGGGAAAGTCAAAATTATTTTGCTTGTTAATACATATAAATCAATGGCATCATTCCAGACCCTAAGTTGTCTGAATCCCCTGTTAATATTTTTTCTTTCCATAGCTGATAATTTTAATAAATATCAAAGACCTATCCCAACCTTCCATCACTCCAACTGTTTATAACAAAATAACTTTTCAAGAATTAGGATAAAATCCAGGCATGCCCTTTATTTATCATATTTCCCGATTCTTCACCAACTTAGAAGCCACGAATGCAAACAACCCCAGCACGATACCTGAACCCAGGCCGAAAACCGGTCCCATGATCAGCATCATTAACCGGGGATGATCAGGCAGGGGCATATGTACATTCATGGAAGACATCGAAGGATGATTGGCCATATATGTTCCGTAAAAAAAGATATGGGCTGCCGTGATCCACACACTGTTGAACAAACTTACCATCAGCCCGTTCCAGAAATACAAACCGGTACATTTACGGGCAATCCAGTAAGCGCACATAATAAATATGATCAGCCAGAATACTGGTTCCATCTTCTCCGGAATCCAGGATATCGTGGCAAAGGCCATAATCAAGCCAAACAGGGAAAGATAGGATATAAGTTTCCAGTTCATAGGTTTATGATTTAAAGATGAATAAAAATTTCAGGATTTATATCAATCGGAAAAACCCTGCCGGTTTACCAGCCGGAAATATCGATCGTCTTTACCGGCAACTTTCATAATTAAATTCCTTATCCAATTGAACAATCTTTATAACCCGGACCTGACGGAAAGTTAAGAAAATAATCTGATTACTCAATAGAATAATTCCATAGGGTGAGGCGGGCCATCACCTGTTCCCGCTATTCAAAAAGACCGCAAATTAATGCAACAGATCTTCCGGTTTTACACTATTTGCATCATAGGGTCTTAAGCGTACCGTATAGGAGAATTCCTTCACGGGAAGAAGATATTGCGGATGCGGCATAGCGCCCCAGGAATCGTCACCTCCCAGGCCCTGTTGTTCCAGGTCTACGTTAAACATTGTCCAGGGATGATCTTTAATATCTATTGTATGCTTCTGGTCTTTTTCAAATCCTTCGTCGAAATCGTCCCTTGAAAAGTGACTGGCTTCGAAACAGAATAGCGGGTCTCCTTCTACCAGCAATCCGGATCCCTTTCCGTTTTCAACGGTCATCCAGCGAATATCAGTACGGTACCCGGTTTCCTGAGGCCTGATATAACCGTAATTAAGACTATCGACGGATGAATGGTAAAGTCCCACGCCGGCTGAGTATTTCCTGTCAATATAATTTTCCCAGGGTCCCCTGCCGAACCATGAAACACGGTTAAATTCGACCGGCATCCTGAAGATCATTCCTTCCCTCGGCATATCAGGTAAATGCATATCTGAAGGTTCGAAGGTATTGGTCAATACAATATCTCCGGTTCCATATATCTTAAATTTCTGAGTAAAAAGCGCGTTTACCTCCCTGAGCGTCTGCACCGAGGTTATTTCCACTTCACCCGTTGATATTTTCTTTACCTTTAACGACTTTACCTGACCATCCTGGCCGGCATTTTTCCAGACAGCACATCTTTGAGGCATCTTATTGCCATAATCATTATCCGTAGGTATCCTCCAGAAATCTGGCTTGGGTGAGGAAAGCAGGTATTCTGTTCCATTATACTTCATCGAAGTCAGCAACCCGGATCTCCTGTTGAAAGTGTATATGAATTTATCTCCCCTTACAGATACATTTCCTCCCTTTTTCTCTATGGTCAGGTCGGTACCATTGTTTACTTGTATTACCGGAATATTTACCGGTGAAGAAAGATCGAATTGTTCATAGGC
>JBJKSY010000350.1:0-9051 GCA_046703645.1 Cyclobacteriaceae bacterium | reverse complement strand
GCACAGGCGCCAACAGCACAACAGGAAGCAATAAGCGATGCGGTTTTCTGGCGGATAATATCGTAATACACTTCCTCGGTAATATCGAGGTTCCTGGCCTTTTCCATTTGCAACAATTCCCCTTCGCTCATTTCCTTTACCGCATTCGACACAATATTAAGAAGTTCGTAATCCTTGTATTGAATGGACAAGAGCAAACCCCGTGAAAGCAGATAATCCCCGACCAGCACGGCTATCTTATTTTTCCAAAGGGCGTTGATGGAAAAAAACCCCCGCCGGAACTGGGCATCATCTACCACATCATCATGAACAAGGGTGGCTGTGTGCAGGAGCTCAATAAGGGAGGCTCCACGGTAGGTTGCCTCGGTGATCGTACCTGCAACACCGGAGGATAAAAACACGAACATGGGGCGCATTTGTTTCCCCTTCCGCCGGATGATATAATTCATGATCTTGTCGAGCAGCATGACCCTGCTTTTCATGGCATTACGGAATTTCAACTCGAATTCCGCCATTTCGCTGGCAATAGGAGATTGTATTTCTTTTAAACTGATGGACATGCCTTGAATTACCCTTGCAAGTATACTATCAAATTACTCATCAACAAAGTTTTAAAATCGAATGTACCTTGCCAGGAACCTGAAGAGAATGTAAACCCGGATTTTTGAAGATAACTGTAAATTCCAGGCTTATACACTATCCGGGTAAAAAAGGGAATTCAAAGAGAAGCAAAAAATATTATATTATTCTACAGGCCTGGAGTAGAACCGGGTTAATCCGGGAAGTGTGATGTCAGCCGGGTTTTAAAATAGTAATTATGCGGAGCTTTTACATAAAAATCCGGACCGGCCAGCACGCTCTGCCAGATAGCAATGATAGCGATCAGAATCCCTGCGATTAAAAGTAATTTCCGCTTCATAATACAGTTTCTACCGGTGCCGGTACAATAAACGGGCCAGACCCTTATATCCTGCGACTAAACAGAGTTATCGGACGCTGCCTGAACGGTCAGTTTGAAATTTTTTATGCTATTTTTGCCCCAGATTTAAGAATTAACATGTTATTGTATTATGGCTTTAGATGCAAAATATGATCCAAGGCAAGTGGAAGACCGGTTATACCGGGAATGGATAGAACATGGTTTTTTCCATGCAAAACCGGATAAAAACAAAAAACCTTATACCATCGTTATTCCACCTCCTAATGTCACAGGAGTGCTGCACATGGGTCATATGCTGAATAACACCATCCAGGATATCCTCATCCGTAAGGCGAGGATGGAGGGCAGGGAAGCTTGCTGGGTACCCGGTACCGACCATGCTTCCATTGCAACTGAAGCGAGAGTGGTGGCCATGCTCCGGGACAGGGGAATAAAAAAGCATACACTGAACAGAGAAACCTTCCTTGAATACGCATGGGAATGGAAGGAAAAATACGGGGGGATCATCCTTGAGCAACTGAAAAAGCTTGGTGCAAGTTGTGACTGGGAACGAACAAATTTTACGATGGACCCTGATTATTATAAAGCCGTTATACGCGTTTTCGTCGACTTATATAATAAAGGGTTTATATATCGTGGATTACGCATGATCAATTGGGATTGCGAAGCCAAGACCGCCCTGTCAAATGAAGAGGTGATCTATAATGAAGAAGGAGAAAAAACAAGGTTATATTCGGTACGATACAGGGTGAAGGGATCCGATGATGAATGGGTAACCGTAGCTACCGTTCGCCCGGAAACGATTCTCGGTGATACGGCCATAGCGGTTAACCCGGCAGATAAACGATATAAAAAACTGATCGGGAAAAAGGTTCTGGTCCCCTTTATAAACCGTGAGATACCTGTTATCGGCGATGAATATGTTGACAAGGAATTCGGTACCGGCTGCCTGAAGATCACTCCGGCCCATGATCCCAATGATTATGAGATCGGCCTTAAACATCATCTTCCTATCATTGATACGATCAACGATGATGGCACCCTGAATGAACAATGCGGCATACCCAAATATGTAGGCATCGACCGATTCGAAGTGCGTGATATTATTACCAGGGATCTTGAAAAGGCAGGACACCTCGTAAAAACCGAAGAATTTATAACCCGCATCGGCAGGTCGGAAAGAACACATAGTATCGTTGAACCGAAATTGTCGCTTCAGTGGTTCATCAGGATGAAGGAGATCTCTCGTCGGGCCGCAAAAGCTGTCGATGATGATGAAGTGGTTTTATATCCTTCTAAATTCAAAAATACCTACAGGCACTGGATGGACAATGTAAGGGATTGGTGCATATCGCGGCAGCTTTGGTGGGGTCACCGCATACCCGCGTGGTATTACGGCGACGGTGTTGAAGATTATGTTGTGGCTGAAAATGAAAAAGACGCTTTACACCTGGCTCGCGAAAAAACAGGGAATAAGGACCTTTCACAGGATGAATTAAGACAGGACCCGGATGTGCTCGATACCTGGGCCTCATCCTGGTTGTGGCCGATCGAGGCCTTCAAAGGATTCCAGGACAAATATTTTGATAAAGCGAAAGGAAAGATCCGGGTTGAAAAGAATAAAGATCTTTCATTCTTCTACCCAACCAACGTGTTGGTCACAGCCCCTGAAATTTTATTCTTCTGGGTTGCCAGAATGATCATCGCCGGATATGAATATATCGGGGAAAAACCCTTTCACGATGTATACCTGACAGGGATAGTCCGTGATAAACAACGTCGTAAAATGTCAAAATCGTTGGGTAATTCACCTGAACCTCTCGACCTGATCGAAAATTACGGTGCAGACGGGGTCAGGACAGGTATGTTGTTCAGCTCACCGGCCGGGAATGATTTACTCTTCGATGTAAAACTTTGTGAACAGGGAAGGAATTTTGCCAATAAAGTCTGGAATGCCTACCGGCTGATCGAAGGCTGGACGCCGGATCCTTCACTGGATCCCGCTGAACATGCATTGACCGTTAAGTGGTTTTCCTCAAAATTGAATCATACTCTTGAAATCCTCGAGGATCATTTCACAAAATACCGGATGTCGGATGCCCTGCTTACCGTTTACCGGCTTATCTGGGAGGATTTCTGCTCCTGGTACCTTGAATTGATAAAGCCTGCTTACGGCCAGCCTCTTGATCAGGTTACCTACGATCAGACAATCGTATTTCTTGAAGAACTGATGAAAATCCTTCACCCGTTCATGCCTTTCCTGACTGAAGAAATTTACAGGACCATGAAGGAGAGAAATGAAAATGATTATCTGACTGTTGCACCATGGCCCGTAAAAGAAAAGTATGAGCGAAAGCTTATCAAGGAAGCCGAAGAAACCTTCGGGGTGATCACCAATATAAGAAATTTAAGGAACAGCAATAATATTTCTTTCCGTCAGGCTCTTCATCTAAAGATCAAAACATCCCGTAAGGCTAAATTCAGGGACTTTGAAAATATCCTTAAAAAGATGGCTAACCTGGAATCCCTGGAATTTGTCAATGAAAAAGTTCCCGAGGCCCTGCATTTTGTTTTAAATACCGACGAATTCTACATACCTACAGAATCTGAAGTAGATACTTCTAAACAAATCAGTGATCTTGAAGAACAGCTTAAATATGCAAGGGGATTCCTGAAATCGGTATTGAATAAACTGGGCAATGAAAAATTCGTGAAGAATGCCCCGGAAAGTGTCGTGGAGACAGAAAGAAAAAAACAAAAGGATACGGAAGCTAAAATCAGGACACTGGAAGAAAGCCTGGCGCTTTTACAGAAAAAATAGTTTGATTATCCGGCACGATTTTTTATATTTGGCTGTAAGCCAAGATGTTGGGTTTACCGGGCTCGAAAGGTTAACCTGAAAGCCCACGTTTAATTCTCATTCAGCATCAGGTTGCATGAATGAAAATATATTAATTCCACCTGGCGAAGCCACAGTGCAAAGTCAGGTTAAGCTTTTCACCCTCGATAAAAATTATCTGCTCAAGCAGGCCCAGGAGCAGTTAAGGGATCATCTGCTGAAAGAACTCGTTGAAGCCACCCGGAATACCTACCTGAGAGATTATAATCCTCTGGGGATCATTGACGGCACAATCGATAGTCTGGTCAGTTCAACTTCCTTTGAAATTGATTTCCTCGATCCCTTTTACCATGAATTGTCAGGGATCTACCGTTATAAGCACGGGGAAAACCAGCTTGAAATATTATTTGACGGAACCACTCATTATGAAAAATATCTCCGCGACTGGAAACGGGCCTTTCACCGATGGACTCACGAATTCCTGAAGCATAAACATTTTTTGAGGGCGGTTATTGAAGGCGCCTTTCTGAATCCCGATCCGGTCACACATCATCTTGTCCAGGTCAGGCTGAAACTTTTGCTGGAAAGTTACTTCGGATTGAGAGTGTATGTTTATCATGGGATCCGCAAGATCAAAGCAGCCTGATAAAAACCAGTATTAATATTTCATTTTTTCCAACGTTCCCCGAATATTTTAATTTATCATACGTTTAAAATATATAAGCATACCCGGCCAAACCCTCCCCTTTGAATCGAATATATCAGCCAACAGGATCAATATAAGATCCTATCCGGGCATCTTCCTGATTCCAAGACCAAAATCCGCCTTAATTGTCGATGGATAAAAAATGGGGAAGTGAGTTAATATTTATTTTCAAATAAGGGAAGGATCATAAGAAGTTAAAATAAGAGAGTATGTTACCGGGAGGGGTTTTCCGGTATGATAATTTACCTAATTCTAAATTTATGGCAAACATTAAAATAGCAGTTATCAATTCATCAACGGTTGTAGATGATGAGGCTGTCCTCCAGGTAATAAAAGCCCTGCAGATCCAGGTCGTCAGGGATTTTGCCCCGGTGTGGGGAATAAATGCCGATCTCAGGTTCATAACCAAGGGGTCTAAGCCCACCGATAATGAATGGTGGCTGGTAATTCTTGACAATTCTGATCAAGCCGGCGCTCTGGGATACCATGATCTTACTTCCCAGGGATTGCCACTCGGCAAAGTCTTTGCCAAATCGGATATGGATTATGGGGAATCCTGGTCCGTAACCGCCAGTCATGAACTGCTGGAAATGCTCGGAGATCCTAACATTAACCTGACTGTATTCGAGGAGAGCGGAAACGGAGGCAGGTTATACGCTTATGAGGTCTGTGACGCCTGCGAATCGGAAAAATTCGGGTATAAAATAGGCAATATCCTTGTCTCCGATTTTGTTTTTCCAAGCTGGTTTGAGTCATTCCAAAAACAGGGAACCCGTTTCGATCAGCAAAACAAAATCACAAAACCCTTCCAGCTATTGCCGGGTGGTTATATTGGTATTTATGATATTACAGCAGGAACTGGGTGGACACAGTTAACGGCGGATAAATTGAATTTCAGGTCAAGACCGCCTGTCGGAAGCAGAAGGGAAAGAAGGACAATATTATTAAGTAAAAGATTATTGAGTACTGTGTTCACTTCAAAGAAACAAGGTAACAGCAAGGGCAATACAAGGAAATCAAAGCGCTCATAGTAATATCAGGATTTAAATTCAATCATACCGGAATGGAACTCTTTTTTTAACTGGGAATTGTTAATAAAGGTTAAATTCCGTCTCCTCTTCACCCATCATTTGATTTTTAAATCAGAATGACACAACTTGTCAGGGAACATAGGGTGCCTGGAAACGCTTAGTAATCAGTGTTATGGCAGGAATTTGTCAAAGTCAGGTACCGCCCAGGCTAAACAAACCCTTATATGGATAATCAAAGTATTGCCCGAAAATTGACCGGATCAGAAAATGGACGAATCCGCACATTAATTGTTGGCGCGGGAATTGCCGGCCTTACCCTTGCAGCCCTTTTGAAACAACGTGGAGAAAACCCGGTAATTATCGACCGTGAAGAAAACCTTGATCACCTTGGCTATCACCTGGCTCTCTACCCACATGGGGCCCGGGTTCTTCATGGACTTGGGCTTTATGAAAAATACCGTGCAGAGACAATTCCCATGTATAATTATAATATCTATAACGGACATGGGCAATTGATCCATGATTTCAGCCTCCAGGAATTGAACGACAGGTATGGCCCGGTGCATGGGATCACCCGTAAACAACTGATCGATCTCCTTATCGGGGGCACAGGGAGCCTTAAGATTAAAACGGGAACCACTCTTAAATCCATACGGCAGGAAGGCGAAGAAGTCAAAGTCACCTTTCATGATGATTCTGAGGCCAGCTTTGACCTGGTGGTTGCTGCAGACGGGCTCCATTCCGAAACAAGGGAGATGGTGCTTGACAAGGACGAGTATTCGTATTTTGAAACAGGATGGGGCGGCTGGCTATTCTGGGTCGACCCGACCCTGGGTCCTGCCAACACTGTTACGGAATACTGGGGCTCCGGCAGGTTCATCTGGATGTACCCGGTAAAGGACTACCTGGGTGTTTTCCTTGGCGGACCTGTAGATAAACTGAAGAAAGAAGGCGTTTCCAATTTTGCCGAACACGTCAGGGAACAATTCGGCATGTTCGACGGACAGATTAAACAAATATTGGATTCAAACACAATAGGAAACAATCCCTTTTTCTGGGATTTCCATGATTGCCGGGTAAAACACTGGTCGAAAGGAAGAGTAGTATTTCTTGGCGATGCCGCTGACGGTTTTTTACCTACTGCTGGTGTCGGGGCGTCAATGGCTATGGAATCAGCCGCCGCCCTGAATGATGAACTATCACGGACAGATGCACATTTTGTTGAACAGGCCCTGATGCTTTTTGAAAAACGCCATCGTCGACGCGTAGAGGCTGCCCAGGACAACTCGAGGGGGCTGGCTAAGTTGATATTCATTGAAAATCTACCCCTGGCATGGACAAGAGACCAGGCTATGAAGTTTTTCACCGTCGAAATGCTGATCAAGGATATTGCCAGGAGTATCGATGAGCCAATATAGGGGAAGCCATTAATGAATATTCGGACCGTGATTGTTTAATTGTTTAATTGTTGATTCTTACTTACTACTGAAGTCTGCCGATTACCGGTAAATGAGGTGATGTCCTGAAAGGATAGACAAATGAAGAACAGTAGCTACAGATACGGGCTTTAATGGCATGGTGTTTTTTCATTTAACTTGAAACCCCGGTTCTTCGGCCAGGCATGATTATATTTTATTTTTTATGTTTTCCAGTAAAGTGACCTCATCGCCGCACCAGTTTACGGATATTTGCCCGGATTGTATTTTGGTTTACAGCATTAAGACAACCGGGCTTCCCGATCCGGACAAATCGGGCAGACTTTTTTTTCAGTTATAGGACTGTTAATCGACCCACTCGCCTTTACGCTGGATGATATCTGCAAGGTGGCATTAACAATTGTTACATTTCATAACATGCAATTGTTTTATTTTAAAACAAAAGTTAAATTTGCATATCGAACAATCTAAATTTCAAGGTTTATGAGCAATCATATGACTCAGAAACAAATAGGACAACGTATTGCAGACCTCCGGAAAATAAAAGGGTTTTCCCAGGAAGAGCTGGCCAGGAGTATTAAAATATCCAGGCCCTCCCTGGCTCAGATAGAATTGGGAAACCGCAGTGTAAATGTCACAGAACTGCAAAAGTTGTCCACAGTCCTGGGGTTTTCCCTGGATGATTTTGTATCCCATGACTTCGGCTTGGAGGAATTGGAATTTGAAACAACAGAAAAGCCTCAAAGAATTTCAGAGAGGATATCGGTTCCGACCCTGAAAATCGAAAAGTTTAAAAATGTCTTATTGTATATCCTTGAAAAATGCGCCGGAAAACCCAATGTCGGTGAAACAGTTCTTTATAAATTGTTGTACTTCTCTGATTTCAACTACTTTGAATTATACGAAGAACATCTGACAGGCGCAAAATACCGTAAGCTGCAGTTTGGCCCTGTTCCTCAGAAATTTGAAATTCTTGTTAATCAAATGATCGAGAAAGGGAATTTGAAAAAAGTTAAAACGGATTATCATGGCTATATACAAACCCGCTATTTACCCCTTGTAAAATCTGATCTGACCCGGTTAAAAGCCAGCGAGAAAGAAGTAATTGATAAGGTAATTGAGCAATTAAGCGATTGGTCGGGATCGGCAATCAGTAATTATTCCCATAAGGATATACCGTGGGTTGCATCAAAAGAAGGTGAAGAAATTAATTATGAACTGGTTTTTTACAGGGAAGCTCCCTATTCGGTCAGAAATTATGATGATGAAATTGAGGAACCATGAACTTCGATCAGCTTTCAGAATTTCAAAGAGATATTAAATGCTTCATTAAAAAATTCCGGACCTTAAATGACGATCTTAAAGTTGTTAAGAAAGTCTTGGAAGTATATCCTGATGAACGCCCGCCATTCAGTTTCCGGATTGATAATCTTGGAATTGTAACCTGCGTTATTAAAGTTAAAAAAATTGCCTGCAGGGCATTGAAAGGTAAAGGTATCAATTCCGGATTACGATTAATTTATGCATATTTCAAGGAAGAGCAGAAAATTGTCTTTATTGAATTATATCATAAGAATGTAAAAGAAAATGAAAACACGGAACGGATATTAAAATACTTTCAGTAATTGCCGGCTTTTATATTATCAATTAACCTTCAACTTGATCTGAACTAAGCGGAATGCAATCTGTATCGTAAATTTAAGCCAGTCTGCTTCCATTCTTATATGGCTTCCCCTAATTTTATTCTTTATTATCTTTCACCCTGAATAGCCTGGAAGCAGCATGCAAAACCGGATAAACGAATACCTGCGTTCACAGTTCATTGCATCTATCACCATGCTGGAAAACGCCATCGATGCCTGCCCCGATCCGGTCTGGAACCGGAGTAAGGGCCTTTCGGATTTCTGGTATCTGGTTTACCATGCACTTTTCTGGCTCGATTTCTACCTGACTCTGAAACCGGAAGATTTTATACCCCCGGAAAATATAGGCCTGACGGAATTCGATCCTGCAGGTATACTGCCTCCCGGAGTTCTTTCAAAGGAGGAACTGAAAACCTACCTTGAACACTTCCGTAATAAATGCAGTGAGATCATCGA
>JBJKSY010000349.1:0-7583 GCA_046703645.1 Cyclobacteriaceae bacterium | reverse complement strand
GGTAACAGGCGGGCTTTGGGCCCTCCCAGGTATTCATATAATGGAATTTTTTTACTCTGTGCGGATGCTCGTGCAAAGGCCATCGAAACGGCAAGGATTGCATTGGCTCCCAGTTTTGTTTTGTTCGGAGTCCCGTCGATTTCGATCATCCGGTAATCGAGATCGTGCTGATCCTTGATGGGTACGTCGACCAGTTTTTTTGCAATCACTTTATTTACATTCTGAACTGCCTGTAAAACGCCTTTCCCGCCATAACGGCTCTTGTCATTATCCCTGAGTTCACAGGCTTCGCGTTCCCCTGTGGAGGCTCCGCTGGGAACCATGGCACGGGCATTTACTTTATTCGCTAAGGTAAGGTCAACTTCAACGGTTGGGTTTCCCCTTGAATCCAGGATCTCAAGGGCTTCTATTTTTGCAATTTTCATAATATTAAAGTTTAAGAATGTATAAAAAAATAGCTTTTAAATCACAGGGTAAAATTAATTCATTAAGGACTGCATGATGACTATACTTAAAAAAAATTCCGACCTGCACAATAAACATAATTTAAATACTTTGCGACAGGAGTTATCAGTCGAAAAAGACGGTTAAAGGCTAACCCCATAGCCGGAGCAAAAATACATTATAAACGATGGAAACAGATCAACCGGAATAAATATTTTTCCCGGTTAACCTTTATCCCGGAACCGGTATTCCGGGTATCCCTA
Organism: Cyclobacteriaceae bacterium; assembly: GCA_046703645.1. GTDB lineage: Bacteria > Bacteroidota > Bacteroidia > Cytophagales > Cyclobacteriaceae > DATDPY01. Next base: position 6,876 of record JBJKSY010000349.1, on the reverse strand, counting down.
ATAAATCCATATTATTTTTAATTCAATGCTAATTCGTTAAATTCAGCCCGGTTAAAATTTCAATCCCCTAACTGATCTACTATGAATGAATATCTTGGAGAATTTGTCGGTACTATGATCCTGATCATGATGGGTTCCGGCGTAGTCGCAGGAGCTTTGCTGAAATCCAGCAAATCTGAAAACGGAGGTTGGCTTCTCATCTGCCTGGCATGGGGCGCCGGCGTTACACTGGCTGTTTACGCTGTCGGACCAATTAGCGGGGCACACCTGAACTGGGCTGTAACCCTCGGGCTTGCGATCGCCGGTGAATTTCCCTGGGCAAAAGTTCCCGGCTACCTCGTAGCCCAGTTGCTTGGGGCTTTTGCCGGGTCCCTCGTTGTATGGCTCCATTATGGTCCCCACTGGAAAAGAACCGAAAGCCAGGATGTAAAACTGGCCATATTCAGCACGATTCCTGCTGTACGGAATTACCCGTTCAACCTCATCAGCGAAATTATCGGGACCTTCATTCTTTTATTCGGACTGGAGTTTCTTGGAGCTAATAAATTTTCCGAAGGATTGAATCCTCTTGTGATAGGCGGGCTGATTTCCTTCATAGGATTTTCTTTTGGCGGTACGACAGGATTTGCCATTAACCCGGCACGCGACCTGGGACCCCGGATCGCACATTTTATTCTACCCATTCCCGGCAAGGGAAAATCCGACTGGGCCTATTCCTGGGTCCCCGTTTTAGGACCGATAATCGGGGGAATGGCAGGAACTCTGGCATATAAAGCCGTATTCAAGGGCGAGTATAATCCGGTTCTTTGGATCCTTTTAATTATAATCCTTGTGATCGCAGTATATGCCTATTCAAAAAAGAACACCAAAAACCTTTAACCGATCAAAGATGAAATATATAATTGCCTTAGACCAGGGAACCACATCTTCAAGAGCTCTTCTGTTTGACGAAAAGGGAAATATCAGGCATATCGCCCAGAAAGAATTTACACAGATCTATCCGAAACCGGGCTGGGTGGAGCATGACCCCGAAGAGATCTGGAAAACTCAAAAAGAGGTTATGTTCGAAGTAGTACGGAAATCCGGGGTCAGGGTTCATGATATTGTATCGATCGGAATTACCAACCAGCGTGAAACCACTTTGTTATGGGACCGGAAGACCGGCGAACCGGTTTACAATGCCATCGTATGGCAGGACAAAAGAACGGCTGATATCTGCGAGAACCTGAAATCGACGGGCTTTGAGTCGTATATCAGGAAGAATACCGGGCTGGTCATCGATTCCTATTTTTCAGCCACCAAGATCGCCTGGATCCTCAATCATGTGCCCAAGGTTCGTGAAAAGGCTAAAAAAGGTAATCTCTGTTTCGGAACGATCGATTCCTGGCTGATCTGGAAGCTTACCGGGGGAAAATCCCATGTAACGGATTATTCAAATGCCTCAAGAACATTGCTGTTCAATATAAAGACATTGCGGTGGGACAGGAAACTCCTTAAGGCTTTGGATATTCCTTATTCGGTTTTGCCAAAGGTTAGTCCTTCTTCAGGGCACTTCGGGGACTTCGACTGGAACGGTCACATAATTCCCATCGGCGGTGTTCTCGGGGACCAGCAGGCTGCCCTTTTCGGACAGGGTTGTTATGAGGAAGGTTCCGCAAAGAATACCTACGGAACCGGCTGTTTCGTTCTGATGAATACAGGTAAAAAGATTTTTCATTCGCGATCAGGTCTCATTACGACCATCGCATGGGGATTGGACAATAAAGTGTATTACGCTCTGGAAGGAAGCATCTTCATTGCAGGTGCCGCCATCCAGTGGCTTCGTGACGGCCTTAAGCTGATCGATTATGCGTCCGATTCGGAATATTATGCGCTGAAGGCTCAAAATCATGATGAAGTGTATGTGGTGCCGGCCTTTGCAGGACTGGGCGCCCCGTACTGGGACATGTACGCGCGCGGCGCCATTTTCGGATTGACAAGGGACACAGGCAAAAACCAGTTGATCAAAGCCACCCTGCAATCCCTGGCTTATCAGACACGCGATGTGCTGGAAGCCATGGAAAGCGATTCAGGCATTCACATGAAAGTGCTTAAAGTTGATGGTGGTGCCAGTGCCAATAACTATCTCATGCAATTCCAGGCGGATATTCTGGCCTCTTCAGTGGAAAGACCACGGATAATAGAGTCGAGCGCTATGGGTGCTGCCGCCATGGCCGGAATCTATGCCGGACTATGGAAACAGGATCAGGTCAAGAGTCTCAGAAAAACCGACAGGATCTTTAAACCTGTTATCAGGAAAAACGTAAGAGAAAAATTGAATGCCGGCTGGAAAAAAGCTGTCAGCAGGACCACCGGCTGGTTAAAAGATTGAGTCACCCTTTCCGGAATTATGCAGATATATACATCCCTGAAAAGGAAAGAATTAATTGAAAAGATCCTTTCGGTTGAATATGACCTGGCAGTGATCGGCGGAGGTATTACCGGTGCAGGAATAGCATTGGATGCCGCCTCCCGTGGATTAAAAACCGTGCTTATCGAGAAGAATGACTTCGCCTCGGGAACCAGCAGTAAATCCACCAAGCTCATTCACGGAGGGTTGCGGTATCTCAAGCAATTTGAGATAGGCCTGGTGATGGGAGTCGGAAGAGAACGGAGGATCGTTCACCGGCTGGCCCCGCACCTGGTGCTTGCGGAAAAAATGCTTCTTCCTTTCTTCAGGGGAGGAACCTTCGGAAAATTTTCAACTTCGCTCGGACTTTGGGTGTATGATTTCCTGGCGGGGGTTAAAAAGGAGGACAGGAGGAAGATGCTTTCAAAGAAAAAAACCCTGGAACTCGAACCCCTTCTCCCCCACCAAACACTTCTCGGCAGCGGCCTTTATGCAGAATACCGGACGGATGATGCCAGGCTGACAATAGAAGTGATGAAGACCGCCATCGATCATGGCGCCGATTGTATAAATTATCTGGAGGCTGATGAGTTCATATATACGGATAATAAAATCTCAGGATTGAAAATTCATGATGTTCTTACGGGGGAACCTTATGAAATTCTTTCCAAAATCACGGTAAGCGCCACAGGTCCGTGGGTGGATGATCTTCGTGAACGGAATCATTCAAAACAGGGAAAAACCCTGCACCTCACAAAGGGTGTTCATATCGTAGTTGACAGGGATAAGCTGCCCGTAAAACATTCCATTTACTTCGATGTACCTGACGGCAGGATGATCTTCGCTATTCCCCGGGAAAACACTACATACATAGGGACGACAGACACGGATTATTTTGATCATAAAGATCATGTCACCACTAACCTTAAAGATGCAGAATATCTTGTCAAAGCCGTGAACCAGGCATTTCCGACCGTACAGCTAACCATTGATGATATCCGGTCGTCATGGGCCGGTCTCCGTCCCCTTATAAATCAGCCCGGAAAAAAGACCTCAGAAATATCCAGAAAGGATGAATTATTTTTTTCCGACACGGAACTGATATCGATTGCCGGAGGCAAACTTACAGGTTACAGGATCATGAGCCGTAAAGTAACTGATCGTGTATGTAAAGTTCTTAAATCGGAATATAACATAGCATCAGGAAGATGCCGTACCAAATTCCTAAAGCTTAGCGGAAACCAATTCAGGAACAGCCGGGAGGTCAGGGCTTATGTCGATAAGGTCTCGGATCAGCTTAAGGGTTACGGTATGGGAGCAGCAGAAGCCGGTTACCTGGTTCATAATTACGGGATACAGGCCGAGGAGATCCTGTCAAATATGAAATCGCAGGCCGGAAATGATTTCAGGTACAACCTGCTGATGGCTGAACTACGGTTCTGTATTGATCATGAAATGGCAGTATCCGTTGCGGACTTTCTGGTAAGAAGAACCGGGCGGTTATTTTTTAATATTTCAAGCGTAAAACAATACGCTGAACCTGTTTTGAATGCTATGGCAAGGATCCTCGGATGGGATCATGCGAGGATACAGGAAGAAAGAAATCGCCTTGAATCGGAAGTGTTCGATGCCACACACTTCGATTGAAATATATTTCCGGTATAATCGAGTTTACTTGAAAATTATCTGGATGGGTTTCCTGAACCCCCGGAGCTTTGGGATTGATAGAAATTATAATAATTACGGGTTCCCTGGGTGATCAGGATCTTCCACTGGATTGAGGATATGACATCCATTCTGCCTTCCTTCTGAGCGGCAAGGATGGCAAGTATATAGTTTTCATTGGCCTTTGTAAAATCAAGGCTCAGCCTGTAATAATCTCCCATGATGGTCAGATTATAATAATTTGAATCGATGGTAAGGGATCTTTCCAGCCAGGTCAGAGACTCACGACAAAGTATTCTCTGGTCCAGCAGGTTCCTGGCGCAATCAGCCAGGGTCTTCCAGTCATCCGGCCGTGCATTTTCGGCCCTGTTCCTGGTTTTCAGGATCAAGGCATCTTCCGAGTTATCCGGACTCCCCGCTTTACCTGCAGCAGGTAAAATCAATAAAAATAATGCAATATATAATACCGCAAGCCTTTTCATGTCAGGCAAATTATAGAATATAATTTCTTTTTTTTATAATATTCAAAATATTATTCCGGAACAATATGAATACAACGGATTTTTCTATGTTTGTTTTATTCATATTATCAGAATATTATTTGTTAAATATCATTGCAAAGATATATGTAAAGAATATTATTCTGTCAAATTTTAATAATATTATTTTTTATTCTTAATCGGATTAATGTAGTGTTAAGGGCGCCTTGTGTATACCGGCATCCTATTCAGTGAAAGCCGGGATAAAATATATCCTTAATGTGTGCTGATATGGGATAAAAAAAACCGCCCTCCCCCGAGAGCGGTCCGAATTGATTATGAAGCAGTTGTTGTTGTTAGAATGAGAGTGTAAGGATTGTGTTGTTGAATCTGTTTGTTGTTGTATCAGTTATTGTTTCCGTTTTTATCATAATAATCATAATAGTTCCTGGTTCCCATGGCCACAAGCAGTTTCCATTGAATACCGGGTATAACCTCCTGTTTTCTTTCTTTCTGGGCACTTAATATGGCAGCCAGGTAACTCTGATATGCCTTGTCGAACTCACGGTTCAGCGTATAGTAATCGCCCATCAGGGAAAGATTATAATAATTGGATTGTATGGATATCGATTTTTCAAGCCAGGTATAACTTTCATCACAGATAATTCTTTCATCAAGAAGTGTCCTTGAACAATCAGCGAGGGTTTTCCAGTCTCCTTCCTTTGCCGTTTCTGCCTTCAAAGCCATCTTCATGATCAAAGCCTGGTTCACATTATTATCTTTGGTATCGTCATCACCTGCAAAAACAATGTTGAAGGCCAGCATTAATAAAAGGATCGATAGGACTGCTATTCTCATTGCTTTTAGTTTCATCCATTCATTCTCGATTATTATGCCAGAAAATTATAGCGTTGATAATCAATTACTTACAAGAAGAAATTACAAATAATGTGTTCAAATCCGGACAAAACCGGACAGTATTCTGGTACGGAAGCGTACATTTTCCGGAAAATGAGAATAATTGATATCTTAAAACTTATCTTTAAGAGAACTCATAAAACATTTCAATAAACATGATGCGAACTGCCAGTATATTTTTCCCGGTTCTGTTCTTATTGATATTCTCCGGCTGTGACCGAAACCGCGTTCACATTGATAAAATTATCGACAGGAACGGAAGGAAGATATTCCAGGTAGAAACCAGGAACGGTCTTTATCTTTACGACAGCGCCGCCGGCAGGTTTGCCTCTGTTTTCGACAGTGAGCATGTTGATTGGGTAGGTCACAGGGATGATTCCGCAGGTTACCCGGCAGGAGCTGCAGGGTATTTCCGCTTCCTGCCGGATCTTGTTTCCGGTTTTCCGGAAAGCCATTCGGGCAATTCTACGTTGGATCTTTGCAGGAGTACCTGGGAGAGCCCGAACCGGATCAGATCCGTAAGCATAAAAGGTAACATGGAATGGACATGGACCTTTTTTAATAATTATGCCGTCATGGCGATAATTAAATCCGACAGCATCAACCCCTACTGGTTTTTATATGAAGGCATTCCCGGGGGAGAATATAAACCTTACCGGCAATATTGGGGTACAAGCCTCGGAGGTCCATGGAATGATATACCGGATCTTTATTTCAACGAGCCTTTCATCCATCATTTTCAATGGATATACTTCGGGGATGAGAATATCAACAGGGTGTTTTTCATGGCGCAGGCTGAAACGGATTCATTTCCCGATTATTTCGCCTATCTGGGCAATACACGTGAAGGGGTCATTTCACCTGATGGAATGGTAGTAGCAGGATTCGGCCGCGGGGAAGATGCGAAACCATATTTCATTAAACCCGGAAGGCATTTCATCATCGGATTTTATGATCAACAAATTAAATCTCCGAAGGTGCATAAAAAGATTTCGGCATACCTTGAACATTTGCTGAAACAAATAAAATAGGGATCCCTGAATTCAGAGATCCCTGATTGGGGTTTCCTGGTTTATAATTTTCAATCCATAAATCCGAATAATATATTGTAATTCAACTTACCCGGTTAATTCCCATTAAACGTCAAATCTTTAAGACAAAGCTTATATTTATTCGATGTTCCATCATTTGGATGAATGCGGCTAAAAATAATGAAATCTGTCGCCCTCCTGGCCGGGCAGGCCTCGTGAATCGGACCGCCCGTAAAAATAATGTCCTGTGGACATTTTTAGGGCGGTGCCAGTAAACGAAGTGAGCAGGGCTGGCTAAAATGAATTCCTCCCCTGCAACCTGGCGCCTTCGCTAAAACCTTCCACTGGAAGCTTTTATAACGCTCGGCCCCACCGGTTTCACTGGTTATCAACG
>JBJKSY010000348.1:0-5812 GCA_046703645.1 Cyclobacteriaceae bacterium | reverse complement strand
ACAAAAAGTTCTCTGCCTGGAAGCGATGCGGCTGAATTACCTGCTGATCGGGAATGCAGCGACGAATAACCCGGAGGTCAATGCTTTGATGGCCCTGATGTGCTTTCATGCTTCGCGCTTCGATGCCCGGACCGATCATGAAGGCGAAACCATATTATATCATGAACAGGATGAACATAGGTGGAACGGGGAGCTGATCCAACGGGGCAAATATTTTCTGAACAAGGCCGCTACAGGTTCACAGATTTCAAAATATCACCTGGAAGCAGGAATTGCTTTCTGGCATACACTGAAAGAAGACAGTCATGAGAAATGGGAAAGCATCGTGGAGCTTTATGATGATTTATTAAAAGTTGAATATTCCCCGGTTGCCGCAATGAACAGGGCCTATGCGTTCGCCAAGGTGCACGGTAAAATGGCTGGGATCGGGGAAGCGGAAAAACTCGGACTTGAGGGTAACCAGTTTTACCATTCCCTTCTCGGCAATTTGTATAACGGGGTGGATCATGAGAAGGCGTTGATGCACTATGAAACGGCGCTGAAGCTTGCGGATTCGCCCGCCGACAAAAGTACAATCAGCAAGAACATACGCAAACTCATTCGATGAGGATGGAAGTTTCTTTTCGATCTTCAATCCCGTAGAAATGGAAGATATTTTTCTGGTTCCCCGAAATATTTGAAAAATGGATCAGCCGGTTTGCTACGGTCGTACTGCCCAGGCAAGACCGTCCGGTCCGCCACCTACATCAATGTGATCCGTAATTTTGAAGTCTTTAAGGTTAACCACCGCCACATAATTATCGGCTGTGCATCCGACAAATGCGCGTGAACCATCATCATCCACCAGGATGCCTGCCGCGCCATGGCCGGTGTTGATGGTTTTTATCAACTTACGCGAAACCGCATCAAAAATGTAAAGGTCGCCGGTTCTCAGGCTTGAAATAAGTACCATTTTTCCGTCCGGAGTAAATTTCAGCCGGTTGGCGCCGGTGACGTTTGCATCAAGTTTATCCGCTACCTTCTTTTCAGCAATATTGATGATATAAATACTTCCATCGTCTGCTGCCGCTGTCCATAATTCCCGGCCGTCGGGAGATACGTCGAAGCCCTCGGAACCGCGTCCTACCGGGATGATCGTCTGTATCCAGTCCATATGCTGCCTGGGGCCGGGAGGTGGGCCCATTGAATTGTTCCCCGGAGGCTATATGTTTGTAAAAAAGGTTTAGGCGAAAAGAGTAATTTGGAAGTACAATTTAGTTTAACCCTAAACGCCTAAAACCATGATAACACAAAGTAACAAATTAAATTTTAATGGAGTGGATATTTATGTAGGAATTGACACCCATCTAAAAAATTGGAAAATAGCCATTCAGATTGGCGAAATGGTATTTAGAAATTTTTCTCAACCCCCCGATGCTGAGATATTGTATAATTATTTAAGCATAAATTTCCCAGGGGGCACCTATCATTTGGCATACGAAGCGGGATTTTGCGGGTTTTGGATATGCCGTTATTTTAAAGAAAAAGGTGTCGATTGCATCGTAGTCAATCCAGCAGACATTCCGACCAGCGATAATGAAAGACGAAAGAAAGAAGACCGTAGGGATAGCCGTAAGATAGCTCGGGAATTAAGTAAAAATGAATTGAAGGCCATTCATATACCTTCGGTTAAGACTCAAGAAGACCGGTTTCTGTTGCGAACCCGTCAACGAATAGTATGGGATCTGACCCGGTATAAAACCAGAATCATGTCGGCTTTATACTTCCAGGGTATTCATTTTCCTCTACAATTTCAAAACTCAAATACGCACTGGTCAAATCGGTTTACAAGCTGGTTGGAACAAATCGAACAAACCCAGGACAGCGGCAAAAGGGCCTTTGAACTTATGCTGGCCGAAATCAAACATTTACGGGCTAATTTATTATTGGCCAATCGAAAAGTCCGGGAGATGAGCAAATCAGAAACCTATCAGCTCCGCGCTAAACGATTAATGAAGGCATCAGGTATTGGATTAATTACTGCCATGACATTACTCACCGAAATAGAAGATATTCATCGGTTTAAAACGATAGATCAGATATGTTCATTTACAGGGTTGATCCCCAGCATGGACAATAGTGCTGATACGGTTAAAGAAACACAAATTACTCCCAGGAGTAACCGGTTGCTACGATCTCTTCTTATTGAAAGCGCCTGGATGGCTATCCGACATGATCCGGGATTAGCATTAAAATATCACCATCTTGCTCATCGGATGAAACCTAACCAGGCTATCGTAAGAATAGCCAAGAAGTTAGTGAAACGAGTATATCATATATTAAAATATCAAGAGGACTATTATTCGGCTGCTGCATGATTAAAAGGAATATGATGGATATCTTATAAATTAATCTTTACTGAAATGAGACTGTTACCAACCCCATGTAACTTGATTTCATCAAGATTATTACCCGGAGGCTGCAGCTCATTAACTTATAATAATTGATACAAACAATGCCCCGGTTTAATTCAACGACTGAGGGTTGATAGAAGGATGTTTATGTAAGATATCGGCAAAGAAACATTCGGCACTTTTAAAATATTGACCCTAAGCTTGTTTTACAACATAGAAGGGGTTGGAGCTAAAATCTGTATTGAAAAATATTTTCCGCGTCCTTGGAGAATTCGGGTCCTCGATTTAATATTGTAACACGATTTTTTAAAAAGGTAATACTATGTCTGTGGCCCGATTTGGGGTTAGCCTCGAAGAAGAACTTTTAGAGGCCCTCGACCTTTACGTAAACGACAACCAATATTCCAACCGTTCTCAGGCTGTCCGGCAGTTGATCGAAAGAAATATTGTCGAAAAAAAATGGCAATGCAATAATATAGTGGCCGGTGCTCTGGTAATAATATATGATCACCGTAAAAAAGACATCCCGCTTAAATCGAATGAAATTAAACACGAATATTTTGATTATATTCTTTCTTCACAATTTTTTCAACTCAGTCCGGATATCTGCATGGAAATTATTGCCCTGAAAGGTCAGGCTGTAAAACTCACGGAGTTATCGGATAAAATTATCAGTATAAAAGGATTAAAACACGGTAAGCTCGTGATGAGCAAAGCCGAATAAAAGAATATTTTTTTTGATTTTTAGTAACACGATTAATAAAAAACGTATTATCCGTATGAATCATAAAATTACCATCGCCTTTTTTTTAATTGCTTTCCTCCTTTTGGATTTTCCTGTTGCAGCGCAAAATAAAGAAGACCAGCCTGCCGATACCGTACAACTGAAGGAAGTTGTTATTACCGGGACAATGGTTCGTGTAAATAAAAATAATATTCCCATGGCAGTTACTGTTATCGATCAGAAGCAGATATCGGAAAGCAGCGCATCCTCCATTCTTCCGATCCTGAATGGAAGAGTTCCCGGACTTTTTGTAACCGAACGCGGCATTACCGGGTTTGGCGTTTCCACCAACGCGGCAGGCCAAATTACCATGCGCGGGATCGGGGGTAATCCTACAACAGGTGTGCTGGTGCTGATCGATGGCCATCCTCAATTCATGGGAATTTTCGGACATCCGCTCGCGGATTCGTATGTTGCATCCGATGTTCAGCGCGTAGAGGTAATCCGCGGTCCCGCTTCCATATTATACGGATCCAATGCAATGGGCGGGGTTATAAATATTATTACCAAACAGCCTTCCGAGGACGGCTTCCATGGAAATGCCCGGATCTTATACGGCTCGTTTAATACCCAGAAATATATGGGGAACGGCGGATTCAGAAAAAATAAATTCAGCGCTTTTGCTTCCTTCAATCACGATCAAACCGACGGTCACAGGCCTAACTCAAATTTCAATATCAATAACGGTTATATAAAACTCGATTATGAGCTATCCGATCATTTGGGAATTAATTCGGATTTAAGCATTGCCGATTTCAGAACCACAGATCCCGGGCCGGATACCGTAAATGCCGTTCCGGGAGACAAGCTTCACATCACCCGTGGATATTGGGCAATGGCCGTTGACAATGACTTCGGTAAATTTTCGGGTTCAGCTAAACTATATTATAATTTCGGAGAACACTTTATTTCGAATGCCTTTGACCTGCCGGTTGATAAGGGCTTTCATTCTACCGATAATAACTACGGTATCAACCTTTATGAATCAGGAAAACTTTTTAAGGGCAATAATATAACGCTGGGAACCGACTACACCATGTACGGCGGTAAGGCTGAAAATGTAGAGCCGCCGGCCCCGTTTATCGATACCACCGTATGGGAATACGGCGTATTCGGTTTTGTTCAGCAAACATTATTCAACCGCCTTACTTTGAATGCAGGACTTCGGTTACAGAAACATAAAGTTTATGGTAATATATGGATACCTGCCGGTGGATTTGCATTTAAAATTGCCGACGGTACAACTTGGAAAGCTTCCATTTCGAAAGGGTTCCGGAGTCCTACCATCCAGGAGCTGTTTTTGTTTAACCACAACCCGGACCTGAGCCCGGATCATATCATCAACTATGAAACTGGTATTACTCAATCGCTGCAAAAAGGCAAGGTAAATATAGAATTAACCGGATTCCTGGTTAAAGGCGATAACCTGATCATTAGCGTACCTTTAAAAGGATTGTTGAATGCAGGCTCCATTGAGAACAAGGGAATTGAGTTTTCAGCCAACGGAAATCTTACGGATCGTCTGAACTTTGATCTGACTTACAGTTTCATTGGTATGAAAAGCCCGGTATACGCTACCCCTGAAAATCATTTGTTCGTGAGCGGACAATATACGGTTAATCGATGGGGATTTACCGCAAGTGTTGAAGATGTCGGTCACCTCGATACGGATTATACGTCAGCTACCGCATTCCAGAGTTATACCCTGGTCAACGCCAAAGTGTTTTATCATCCCTGGAAAAAAGTAGAAGTATATTTGAACGGTGAAAACCTGCTGGATCAGAAGTATGAAACATTGCGGTATTATACTATGCCCGGTATAACATTTTTCGGTGGAATCAATCTTAAATTCTGAAGGGCAAAAAAATATTTTCCGGTTAATTAACTGAAGAAAAATATTATAATTATAATTTAAATTCCGTAACACTTGATGGTCCTTTGCGGTTGTTATAACTATATACCGGAAAGATTAACCTTAAAGTGTTCCTTTTTAATGACCGGTCGGCTCTTTCCGGTCATTTTAAATTATAACAGCATTTCAGGAAGATTCAATCGGTGAAATGAATACGTTGATTCTTAATTTCATTGATTGCATTTAATCCTGGCGATGAGGTGAAAAAATTTCCGGTTCGTATGAAATTAAAATTACTTAAATAAAAAAAATATGAAAATCGCAGTATTGGGCACCGGTATGGTCGGAGACACTATCGGCACCCGTTTGATTGAATTGGGGCACCAGGTAATGATGGGGTCCAGAAGCGCAGATAATCAAAAGGCCAAAACCTGGAAGGAAAAGCAAAAATCAAATGCTTCTCATGGCACCTTTACCGATGCCGCGAAGTTCGGCGAAATCATCTTCATCTGCATAAACGGCATAGGAACCATTGAGGCCCTGAATATGGCCGGAAGCAGTAACCTGAACGGAAAAGTATTGATTGATATTTCCAACCCGCTTGACTTTTCAAAAGGTATGCCTCCTTCGCTATCGATTTGTAACACGAACTCCCTTGCTGAAGAAATCCAAAAGACGTTTCCATCTGCAAAAGTGGTTAAAAGCCTGAATACGATGAATTGCAAGCTGATGGTCAATCCTAATTCCATTGCCGGCGGTGACCTTAATGTATTTGTGTGTGGA
>JBJKSY010000347.1:0-6723 GCA_046703645.1 Cyclobacteriaceae bacterium | reverse complement strand
TCTCTTCGCACACCCCCCACCTTGAACATGGCATAACTGTTCCTGTTCCCGGTGATCATTTCAAATAGATCCAGGATGGGTTCACGGTATTTCCAGGCCCACATGAAAACCGTATTATAACCGAGGAAATGCCCGGCAAGGCCCACCCAAAGCAGGTGACTGTGTAACCTTTCGAGTTCGGCAATAATGGTTCTTATATATTTTGCCCTGTCAGGAACTTCGACTCCTGCAATTTCTTCGACGGCATTGGCAAACGCGAAAGGATGGGAGGTGGAACAGATCCCGCATATTCTTTCCACCAGGAAGAAAGCCTGGTCGAATGTTTTGGATTCACTGATTTTTTCAATCCCACGGTGGTTGTAACCCGTTTCCCATTTCACATCCCTTACAATTTCACCCTCACAATAAAGCTTGAAAAGTTCCGGCTCTTCCTGGAGCGGGTGATAGGGCCCGATAGGTATGATGGTTCTGGTGGCTTCCATGATTATTCCTTTTTCAGTTCCCGGTCACTTTTACGATAAGGATAAACTCCTGCAGCCCAGTTGCCGTCTGAGATAAATGCTTCCGGCTGGGGGTGATTCAGAAAGGTGATCCCGAATAATTCATGCATTTCCCTTTCGATCCAGTTGGCCGCTTCAAACTGGCCGGTGAGGGATTCCACTTCCGGTTTTTCAGCCGGTAGAACGACATGAACATTGATAACGAGCCCTGTAGGATCGTAAGAATAATGGTAGAAGATCTCAAAACCATTCTTTGTATGTACTGCCGTGGCAATGACAAAACGGAAACCCCATTCCAGGAAAAGAAAATGACTGACCTGAAGAAGTGAGCCGGGATTTATGGTTACAAAAGCACGTTTTTCACTTGCAACCTGGTAGGCATGAAGATCCTTTCCGAACTTTCCCGATAATTTCCCAATAAAATCCCTTGTGCCTAGCATACCTTTTCTTTTTTGTTCAACAGTTTTACAATGCCGGCCAGGATGGCTTCCGGTTTCGGAGGACACCCGGGTATATATGCGTCAACAGGAATGATCTTGTCTACCGGCCCGGCGAAGGTATTGCCTGATGCAAAAATTCCGCCTGTGCATCCGCAAGCACCGATTGCGACGACCAGTATGGGCCTTGGAGCCTGCTTGTAAACTTCGAGCAGTCTTTTTTTATCTTTCTGGTTGATAGAACCGTTCACCAGCAGAACATCGGCATGACGAATGCTTCCGACGAGTTGCATGCCGAACCGTTCCACATCATACCTGGGTGTAAGGCAATCCAGGATCTCAATATCGCAATTGTTGCAGGAGGCCCCGGCAAAATGGAACAACCAGAGGGATTTTTTGAATATGTAATCGTTAAATTTCAACTTTAAAAAATTTATAATCCGAAATAAATCAGCACCCATGCTGCAACAACCAAAAAGTTCATCCAGACAAAAAAGAAACGCATGGCCTGGTGGATCTTGACCCTGGGATTTGTATTCCTTATCAGGGTCAGGATAAGCACGGTTCCGAGGATCTTCAACACAGACCAAAGTATATGGATCCCGTTCCAGGACATTCCGTTCAGAAACAGGAGGATGAGTAAAGCAGGAAGCGAAAACAATAAAATGTATTTCGTTAACCTGACTAAAGCATATGGTATTCCTGAAAGCTCGATGAAGGCCCCATGGTTGATTTCCGCTTCCGCTTCAGCCATATCAAAGGGAACGAATCCCAGCTTTGCCTGGACACACATAAACGCGGCGATCAGCAATAATATCCCTGAGAGGCTTCCTATGAAAGGTCCGGATAAGGATTGTGCCTGAAGGATATCGCTAAGCCGAAGGTGCATCCCTGATTTAAAGACAATCCCAAGGAGCACCAGGAGGAAGGTCAGCTCGTAACTTATGATAAGTTTCATTTCACGGGACGCCCCTATTGCTGCCATGGGATTTCCTGTAGCCAGTGCTCCCAGCATAAAGGAGATGGAAGGAATGGCCAACAGGTAAAATATAACCAGTATATCACCGGAGAATCCTTCTTTTAATCCGAACATCGGTAATAATATCATTGTGGCCGCCACTGAAGCGCCAGTAAGTCCTAACAGGGGTGATAGAAGAAATAATGGTTTTGAGCCCCTTGCCGGTAGGATGGTTTCTTTGACCAGCAGTAATTTCAGGAAATCATAGAAAGACTGCAAAAAGGGCGGACCTTTCCTGAACTGAACCATTGCGGTCATTTTCCTGTCATACCATGACAAGACAGCACCGATTGAACCGGCAAAGAGCAGGCCCGGATAGATTAAAAAATAAAATATGTCCTTTAACATTAAAAAATTATGATTTCCAGGTATAGTCCCTGATCATTATTCTTTCATTCAGTTTAAAAATATTCAGTGAAGGATCCTCCTCACCCTCATATGGGAAAACCGTATCCCCGGGAGAGGTTTTTATAAATAAATCCAGCTCACTGTCATCATTCAGGCTATATATTAATGAGGGATCCTTTTTATCGAAAAGATCCGCCATGAGTGTACCGAAAGGGCAGATGGAAATACAGGATTTACACCTGACGCACAGGTTAACATTCCTGGAAATCCTGCCATCGGCATCTTTTTCAAGAGCTTCTGCCGGGCATACATCAACGCAGGGAGCATCTTTACATCGGCGGCAGGTAAACCTGAATGTGGCTTCTTCACGGATCGTGCACAGCTTTTCGAGGGACTCCCCGTTAACCCATATGCCATCATAACCCCTGTTGGCGTAATCCCTTAACTTGACCATATCTATCAATACCTTTTTCATCTTCCGCCTTTTATTTCCAGATGTCAGGAAGGTGCATTATTTCTTTATAAGTGAAAACCGGCCCGTCTTTACATACAAACCACGGGCCCATCATACAATGTCCGCACTTTCCCAGGCCGCATGACATGTTCTTTTCCATCGACAGGTAAATGTTATCCTCTGTGAAACCCAGGTCCAGTAATTTAAATGTTCCGAATTTCATCATGACGGGCGGACCGCAGACCACGGCAACCGTAGTCTCGGGATCAACCTTAATTTTATCGAGCAGGCAGGTCACAACACCAACAGATTCATTCCAGGAAGGATCCGGTTTATCAACGCTTCGAAATACTTCAAATTTTTCCATCCTCCTGAGTTGATCAACAAAGGGTTTGTATATACATTCCTCCGGGGTTTTTGATCCATAACAGAGTGTAATCCTTGTAAATTTTTCTTCTTCAGCGATAAGGCTGTATAAAAGAGACCGTATCGGGGCAAAGCCGCAACCGCCTCCCAGGATTAAAATTTCCTTCCCATACATTTTTTCCAGCGGGTAACCGCGTCCGAAGGGACCCCGTATTCCGACCGGATCACCGACTTCCAGGGTATGGATAATGCCGGTGACATACCCGGCTTTCATTACCGTTACTTCAAGATAAGCATTGTCAAGGGGGGAGGAGGAAGGTGTAAAAGGTGCTTCGCCGTACCCGGGGACCGTCAATTCTATAAATTCACCTGTACGGAATGAAAATTCAGTTTCCGGGATCAACCCTAAAGTTTTAATGGTAGGTGATTCAGATATAACCTTGTCTACCTTAGCCAGAATGGGTTTATAAATATTCCTGGTGCCGGATTCGGTTAAAATTACTGGTTCCAGCATTTTATTCTAATTTATCAATTCATAGATAAGTTCATTCTTGTTCAGCTTTCCGATGCATGTATCGATGCAACGGCCACATCCTGTACAGGCCGCGGATTGGAATTTTTCAGGTTTCCAGACATACTTGCACATGTACCGGTTTTTAAACCGGGCTTCTTTCCCTGCCAATGGATCCTCTCCAGCCGCCACCCTTGCAAAGCCCGGGTACTGACAGGAATCCAGTTGCCTGACCTTAACAAAATCCGGCCTGTCGACTAGCAGGAAGCAGGTGCATGTAGGACAGATAGCAGCACAGGCCCCGCAGGAAACACAATCCCTGGCATATTTTTCCCAAAGACTGTCTTCTGATTGCATTATTAATTCTCCAAATTTTGCAGGATCCGGTAAGTCGGAATTCTGTGCTGAAAGTAATTTCTTTGTATACTCCCGTTTTGCTGAAACCATAACCTTCAATTCCTCATTCAGGCTCTTGAATTCTGTCCTGGTCTTTAACATGCCTAAGAATTCTACACCCTTATCCGAACCTGCATTTAAATAAACCCGGTCGTCCAGAACAGATAAGCTCAGGTCATGGTTTTTTTCAGGATAAGGATTCAGGCCGCTTGATATGCAGTGGCAATGTTCCTGAAATTGGTAGCAGTCGGTTCCTATTAAAAGGGTGCTGTCCCTTTTCTGCATGTAGAATGGGTCAGCCCATTTTTCATCCAGGTAAATTTCATCGAGCAAATCCAGGGCCGCCAGGTCGCAGGCCGGTACGCCCAGGATGATCCTGGGTTTTAGATCATTAATCTCATCAAGGTTTTCCCTGACGGGAAGGAAGAGACTTTTTAGGGGAGTAACCGGTTTTGCCTGGTGATAACAAATGCTTGAAATATTGTCTGTGTTCAGTACAATATAATCAGGAGAGCTACCTTCAAAAACAGGGGCAAGTATCGTATATTCTGCCAGAAGAGCCTTTAAAAGTTTTTCCCATTCTGTTTTTAATATAAAAAAATCATCAGCCATTTAATGTTAAAAAAATCACATTAATTTCCACATCCAACTTAATAACAAAATTTTAATCCAACAAGTTTCAAAAGCAGTTTAACAATCATGAAATTCATTATATTTTATAATAAGCTGTAAATCAATATTTTATAATAAAAATATATTTTGTAATTATTTTCTATAAGGTTTTGATAATTGAATTAAAGATTTTACCTTGTTATTGCAGGATGATAATTAAATTAATTTAATGTGAATAATATAACATAAAAAAAGTTTATCCTGTATGGTGCCTGCCAATGTAATCTGCTTTGATATTTGCGTATTTTGAATATTTCCATAATTTAATGTGATAAAAAGATTATTAAATGCATATAAAGGCCAACATTAAAAGACTTCTTCTTTATCGATTATGCCTGATCCGGTTCAGGGAAATGGGATTTACAAAGGTTTATTCACATAACCTGGGGGTGGAAGCCAGGGTAACACCGGCGCAGATAAGAAAAGACTTTTCACAATTCGGTATAAAGGGAAATAAAAAGGGAGGATACGAGATCAACCAGTTGATGGAGGCGCTGGATGATATCTTCAGGAAGAACCAGAATCAATTGGTCATACTGATAGGCATGGGAAATATCGGAAGAGCGTTGTCGCATTATATTTGCGGGTTTACCGAGCGTAAACAATACATTGTTGCCGGGTTTGATGTCGATCCGTCCAAGGTCAAAAAAAGTTATAATATTCCGGTCTACCCTATGGAAACACTGCAGGAATTCATTCCCAGGAATAAGATCAAAGTGGCCATACTCGCCGTGCCTGCCATCACAGCCCAGGAAGTTACAAACAGGCTTGTGCAATACGGGGTTAAAGGGATCATGAATTTTGCTCCCATTGTTCTGCAGGTGCCTCATGATGTGATCGTTAATAATATAAATTTATGTGATGAACTGGAAAGTGTAATTTATACGGCAATATCCAGCCAGGACGTGAATCCTTCCGGTGAAAAAGGAATTATACGATAAATATCATCGGGCATGACCAATTCGAATTGTCTGAAGCCTTTAGTTGTGATTTTTTATCCCGGTCTGACTCATTCTCAATTCAGAATGCACTTCAATATTAAACCGACCTGCAAATCTTATGTCGGATCATAAACCTCAGGACAGGACCGGAAATAAATTCCTGGTGTTGGGCATCGGGAATGAGATTTTGACTGATGACGGGATCGGGCCCCGGCTTGTTACGGAACTTGAAAAACTTGAAGTTCCCGGATTCATCCACTTTTTGACTGCTGCAACCGGCGGAATGGATATCATGGAATTGATATGCAGTTATGAAAGGGTGATCATAATCGATGCATTGAAATCCGGAAAAGATTCTCCGGGAACGGTCTATCATTATACGCCCGATGATTTCAGGGAATCCCTGCATGTTTCAAGCTTTCATGATATTTCCTTTCTTACTGCCTTGAAACTGGCAGAAAAATTGGAGATGCATCTGCCGGAAAAGATCGATATTATTGCAGTTGAGATAGAGGAAGACCTTACCTTCTCCAATGAATTCAGCCCCCGCGTGAACGAAAAATATCCGGAAGTCCTCCATGAAGTCATTGCTATCTTCAGGAAATTGATTGAACCTTATGCGCATGGAACGGTCAATCCATGATATTCCTTGCTGAAGAGATCATTCTCAATTCTATGGGTAATTCGGGCCTATGCTTCCGAATATTCGACATCGCTGAATAATCCGTCGATTTGCGCCAGTACCTGTTGATCCGTAAAATGTCTTCCCTTGATGGCACCGGAAGGGCAGGCCGCTACACATACTCCGCATGCTTTGCACAAGGCACTGATCACATGACTGTGTTTTTCCTCCTCGTTGAATTCAATGGCGCTATATGGACAGAGCTTATTACAGAACCTGCATCCGGAACATACCTCTTCATTTACCTCGGCATAAACGGCATCGACTTCGATCTTGCCCTTTACGATCCTTGCCAGTATCCTTGCTGCAGCAGCCCTTGCCTGGGCCACTGTATCCGGTATATCCTTGGGCGCCACGCAGGTTCCGGCAATGAATATACCGTCCGTGGTGGTAGCCAC
>JBJKSY010000346.1:0-1584 GCA_046703645.1 Cyclobacteriaceae bacterium | reverse complement strand
TACTGGTATGACTATTCAAAAGTTACCGGTGGAAATAAATCCATTATTTCCGATGTGAAAAACTGGCCGGCAATGAAAGGGCGCAGCCAATCAGGATACCAGCAAAATATCATCTGGATGAATGATGGTTCCGGGAATTTCCAGGATGTGTCCGATAAGGTTTCCCCCGGATTTGCATTTGACAGCCGCTCCGTGGCCTTTGCTGATCTTTGGAACCGCGGAGTGCTGGATGTTATTGTTTCAAGCCAGAATAACCGGTTAATTATTTTGAAGAATACGGTTGCCGGTGATCATCACTGGGTTGAATTTGAGCTGAATGGCACTAAAAGCAATAAATGCGGGATCGGAGCGATCGTTAACCTGTACTGGGACGGGAAAATGCAATCACAGGTGGTCACCGCAGGGATTGGATTCTGTTCTGAGAATGAAAGAAGAGTACATTTCGGGATCGGCAATAATACGAAAATAGATAAAGTGGTGATCAACTGGCCATCCGGAATTGTACAAACAGTGAACAATCCGCAGGTCGACAGGATCGATGTAATTAACGAGTCATTATGAATTCTGAGGTAAATACTGAAGTCAAAGCCGAGGTTAAAAAGGGAGCGGGATTTAAATCTTTTCTGTCAAGGTATTCGCCGCCCATTTTAATTTCTCTGATCCTGCTGGCAGGGCAGTTGAGTTTTGGCATGTTGCTTTCCTATAAGGCTTTATTGTTGTCGGTCGGTACCTGTATGATCACGGAAATGGTGCTTGCAAAGCTAATTCTTGGTAAATGGAAGAACCTCTCAAGCGCGTATATATCTGGCATCAGCGTAAGCATTTTAATTCGATCCACGATGTTCTGGCCCTATGCGGTAACAGGAATGTTATCAATTATTTCCAAATATGTTCTCCGGTATAAAGGAAAACACATTTGGAATCCCTCAAATTTCGGTGTAAGCTGGATGTTGTTTACGGCCCCTTTCAGCGTGGCGGTCTTGAGCATTCAGTGGGGGAATAATATGTTACCCATGCTTATCATATGGTTGCTGGGACTCGTGATCGTTTACAGGGCGAAACGATACAATATTACCATAACCTACGTAATCAGTTTTGTGTTTTTCGCTTTTCTCCGGAGCTACCTGACAGGGGATTCTTTCCTCGCTGAAGTTGCTCCCATAACGGGCCCCATGTATCAGCTCTTCATCTTCTTCATGATCACCGATCCTGTAACGACTGTCAGGAGCAGCAAAGGACAGGTATTGGTAGCCTTCCTGATTGCCTTTGTTGAGTTCATCCTCAGAATGAACCAGTTCATTTATGCACCATTTTATGCCTTGTTCCTGGTGGGACCTGTTGCAATGGTTATCGACATGACCCTTGCCAGCCGTAAAAAACTTGCCGTCCAGAACAGCTAGAGAAAAATACTGATCCCGGATAGGGGGTGACCCGGCTGGAGAAAGCGGGTTGTTACTGATTATTGCACGATTATAATCCTAGATCACAGTGGGGTTCCATTTGCATCCGTGGTCAGTATCAAGCTCATGAAATCGAAAAAAGGCCGCATATTTTCAAAAGTTCTGACCGCTTTTTGAAGGAAAT
>JBJKSY010000345.1:0-2561 GCA_046703645.1 Cyclobacteriaceae bacterium | reverse complement strand
TTCCTGTACCGTCCTTGGGCCCATCGGCATGGGGGCCAGGTCGTATCTTGTGAGCCCGAGTCCGGTATTTTGTTTAAGCTCGTGGATACGATAGATGTTATCAGTGTTCTTATTATAATTATCAAATTCCAAGTTAAAAGCCAGCAGCAGGTATATTGTCAAACAAAAGGCCATGGATATTCCAAGGCCTGCAACGTTTATCAATACATAAACCTTATTTTTAAAGATGTTACGAAGGGCAACCTTGAAGTAATTTTTCCACATAACGGGTAATAGCGTTGAGCGTTGTTGTTTTTCATTGGATGCATGATTTTTACTTCAGGTTACATCTTCAAGATTAAATATATTTCCCGATCCGGGCGATTCATCGGGAAGGCAGCTTTATTATCTCGGCGTTACTCTTACAAAAGCGGGTCCCAGCGGGCACATTACATAATCGTGTTTTTTCAGGTTCTTTACATTATAATGGGGCCTGTACGCGGCACAGGTATATGCACTCGAACAACTGCTCAATGATATCAGTACCCAGAAAAATGCTGCAATGATCACCAGGGTTTTAAAGGTCTTCATGACTCCTAAATTAAATTTGTACTATCGATCATTCAGTAGCTTGATGACGGGTACAAGATTAGTCACAGTGAAGATCGGTTTGAAGCGGGAATGAGGGAGCGGGGTGTTTTTTTGAGGGAACGATTTTATCCCGTCTGATATAAATTAAATAGTGTCATTTATTATATTTCGCATGTTTTATTGAATCAATTCCTTATTTTGCATAATGCAATTGAAATAATCATAATAATATTTCCTGTCATGAAAAGTAATATGTATTCATTTATTCAGTTTTTATGCCTTTTGGGCATTGTGGCTGTACTGGGATCCTGTAGTACGAATTCTACAAATAAACAGGAGGTAAAAGCCGATTCCACGGCCTCTGCCAGGCAGGTGCAAAAAATACCTAAGGGGTCGATGTTCGCTTTCTTCGCACAACAGGAAGCCATTGCCCTCAAGTTCAAACAAAAATTTGACTCGCTGACCCCGATCCAACAGGTCCTGTTTTTAACGGAAATCAAGCATATCATGGAACCGGAAGTCCCGAAAATAGAAGCGGGCAGGCTGGACAGTGATCCGCCTTCTGATGCTATTGTTTTATTCAACGGTAAAAACCTGGATGAATGGGAAGAAGCTACTTTCAGTATGAAAGGTCCGGGAGAAATTAAACCGATCTCATGGGTGATCAAAGACGGCGGTATGCAGCCGACAAAGACTTCAGGTACGGCAAGAACAAAGCGGGTTTTCAGGGATTTCCAGTTGCACCTGGAATGGAAGGCTCCGGCCGGTCTGCCCGATTCCATAACAGGACAGAACCGGGGCAACAGCGGGGTTATTATACAAGGGCTTTATGAAGTGCAGGTGCTGGATAGTTACAATAACCGTACCTACCGTAACGGCCAGGCAGGTGCAGTCTACATGCAGTATGCCCCGTTGGTCAATCCCAGCCGGAAAGCAGGGGTATGGCAAACCTACGATATCATCTATACGGCTCCACGTTATAAGGACAGCACTACTTTTTTTACCCCGCCGAGAATAACAGTTATATATAACGGGGTATTGGTCCAGAATAATGTTGAAATTCAGGGCCCGACGGTTTCACCCGGAATCCCGGAATACAAGATCAAAGAGCATGGGGACGGTCCTATCGAATTGCAGCAACACGGTAACCCTGTAACTTTCAGGAATATATGGATAAGAAAATTATAAGAAAGTTATAATATTTTAATTTCAGCGTACTTAATTTATTGGTTGATTTGATAAATTTATAGTCATTATTCATTTTTTAACCTTATGATCAACAAAATTCGGATTATTATTATCCCGATCAGCCTGATTTTTTTCGGTCAATGCAAAGAGGTTGAAGGCAAAAGACAAAATTGTCAGGTCGGCAATGCCGGCTTCCCCTTTGGGATACAGTTGATCAATGATTACGATAGCCTTAATTTAATGATAAACTTTTACCAACCAGATAAAGTTAAACTCGAAATCAGAAGTGATACTTCCCTATTACTTGACCTGGAGGGGGACTTTACCTATGATATCACGGGTAAAGCTTACCTGGTTTCATACGGAACCACAAATCCCATAAGGGCTTGTGAAACAATATACACTGCAATAGGTGTAATTACTATCGCTCAATCGACAGATTCAGTTTGCATCGGCGAGAAATTGCACTTCAATTATCAGTTCCCCTTTCCGGGTTATAATATTTCTATAACTGGCAATTGTTTTAATTATGATGGTTTTAATTATTAAAAGGGCTCCTCGTTTTTATTTTTATTGCCTGCCTCATTGAAAATTAAATAAATATTCGAGTCTGATTGTGTCCTGTTCCGGATTAATCTAAATTTTGTTGCATTTTTTATAAGTAATTATTAGACTTCTGATTAAAGATGACCAGTGACATTTTTAAGATCTTTTATCGGGAGCATGGAAAGTAAATCATTTGGGCCAGGACAATCATAATTATCTTCCGGGATGTTTTTGCCTGGATTAATACGGCATAAAAG
>JBJKSY010000344.1:0-4804 GCA_046703645.1 Cyclobacteriaceae bacterium | reverse complement strand
ACCCGGAGAATGTTAAAATTTAAAACTGGCAGACAGGACCGGTAGCCAGTATACCCAATATCCGGTT
This sequence comes from Cyclobacteriaceae bacterium, assembly GCA_046703645.1. Taxonomy (GTDB): domain Bacteria; phylum Bacteroidota; class Bacteroidia; order Cytophagales; family Cyclobacteriaceae; genus DATDPY01. The sequence goes on along the minus strand of JBJKSY010000344.1, from coordinate 4,737 downwards.
ACATTAACAATTATGGCTGATAATCAAAAAGAAGAATTTAACTGGGATGTGGTATCGCCCAAAGGTTTTGGCGAAGATTATACATCCGAGGAAAGAGACAAGCTTGAACAACTTTACGAATCCACTTTAACCCAGATCCAGGAAAAGGAAGTGATCAGCGGAAAAGTCGTGGGTATTACTTCCCGTGATGTCATCGTCAATATCGGATTTAAATCCGATGGCCTTGTTCCCGTAACGGAATTCAGGGATATGCCCGATCTGAAGGTGGGCGATAATATAGAAGTTTATATTGAAGAACAGGAAAACACTTCCGGGCAGCTTGTGCTTTCACGCAGGAAGGCAAAACTGGCCAGGGCCTGGGAATTGATCCAGTCGGCTCTCGATAAGGATGAAGTAATTGAAGGTTTTGTGAAACGCCGTACAAAAGGCGGGCTGATCGTGGATGTTTACGGTATAGAAGCCTTCCTGCCCGGTTCGCAGATCGATGTGAAGCCTATCAGGGATTTCGACGTCTTCGTCGGCAAGAAGATGGAAGTGAAAGTGGTGAAGATCAACTATACGAACGACAACGTGGTTGTTTCCCACAAGGTATTGATCGAAAAGGATCTTGAAAAACAGAAAGCCGAGATACTTAATAACCTTGAAAAAGGACAGGTGCTTGAAGGCATCATAAAGAACATGACCAATTTCGGCGTGTTCATCGACCTGGGCGGCGTGGACGGACTGTTGCATATCACCGATATTTCCTGGGGCCGGATCAATCACCCTGAAGAAGTGCTCAGCCTTGACCAGAAAGTGAACGTCGTTGTACTGGATTTTGACGATGAAAAGAAAAGGATCTCGCTGGGCATGAAGCAACTTACCCCTCATCCCTGGGATTCCCTGTCAGCCGATATACAGATCGGTTCAAAGGTTCACGGAAAGATCGTGAACGTGGCCGATTATGGCGCTTTCCTGGAAATTATTCCGGGCGTCGAGGGACTGATACACGTATCCGAAATGTCATGGTCGCAGCACTTGAGGAATCCCCAGGATTTCATCAAGGTTGGCGATGAGTTGGAGGCTGTAGTGCTGACCCTTGACCGTGAAGAAAGAAAAATGTCACTGGGTATCAAACAGCTTACAGAGGACCCCTGGACCAAGCAGGATATCTTTAATAAATATGCAGTAGGCACCAGGCATAAGGGAATTGTAAGGAACCTGACCAACTTCGGGTTATTCCTCGAGCTTGAGGAAGGCATCGACGGGCTGGTGCATGTATCAGATCTTTCCTGGACCAAGAAAGTGAAGCATCCTTCCGAATTCACCAAGGTGGGTGAAGAACTGGAAGTCATGGTGCTTGAACTGGATGTTGAAAACAGGAGACTTGCTTTGGGTCACAAACAGCTTGAAGAAAACCCCTGGGATACTTTTGAAAGTATTTTTACCAAGGGATCAGTTCATAAATGTTCCATCCTGAGCAAGACCGACAAGGGAGCCGTTCTGGAGTTACCCTATGGTATTGAAGGATTTGCCACTGCAAAGAACCTGGTGAAAGCCGACGGTTCGAATGCCGAGATCGGCGAATCCCTGGATTTCAGGGTATTGGAGTTTTCCAAAGAAGATAAGAGAATTGTTCTTTCACATACAGCTACGCATTCGGAAAAAGAGGCAGGCGAGGGACGCAGGAAAAAACAGAAGAAATCCGGCGGTGTCAAGCTGGCTGCTGACGTAGAAAGGGATACCCTGGGTGATCTTGAAGCCTTGAGTGGCCTGAAGGAAAAGATGGAAGAGGAGGTTAAAAAGGAAAAGGAAGTAAAGAAACCCGCCAAAGCAGAAGCAAAGCCCAAGCCAGAAGAGGTAAAGGAAGAAGCCGCCAGCGTTGAAGAGCCTGCTCCAGTTGAAGAACCTAAGGCTGAGGAAGTACCGGCGGAGGTTATAGAAAACAAGGAACCGGAAGCAGCAGTTCAGGAAATGCCGGTTGCAGAAACGGCTGATGCTGTTGCCGAACCTGAAGCACCGGTTGCACCGGCAGAGAATGAAGAAAAGGAAGGGGTTGAAGAAAAGGCAAAGCCGGCCAAAACAAAAGCCAAGGCCGTGAAAGAGGAAAAGCCGAAAGCAAAGAAAAAAGAAGCTGATGAGGCTGCCGGTGAAGACGAGGCAAAGGCAAAGGTAAAGGCAGAGAAGAAGGAAAAATCTCCGGCCAAGAAGGCTAAATAGACGGAGAGAAAATAAATGTCCGCAAAACGGGGGGAGATTCATTCACCCGTTTTGTATTTTTATCTTCAGTGCTGATTTTGAATTAAATAATTAACAATTTTGCGCTGAAAAAAATGGTCGCGTGGCCGAGAGGCTAGGCAGAGGTCTGCAAAACCTCGTACAGCGGTTCGAATCCGCTCGCGACCTCAAACCGGAACGCCCCCTTGCCGAAAGCAAGGGGGTTAATTTTATCGGGTTTGTGCAAGCAAGCTTGCCTACAAGCCCGAAAAAATTAACCTTCGGCCTGGAAGGCCTGGGCGTTCCGGTTTAATGGACCACCCCATTCCGGATCAGCGGAGCTAATCCGCAATCACAATCTAACGGAAGGCTCAAGGTACTTGCAGGCCAGAGGGACGAAAACAAAAAACCGCTGCAGGCGGATTTTTGAAAAGTTTTAATGGCCCACCCCATACCGGATCAGCGGAGCTAATCCGCAATCACTAACCAACAGAAGGCGCAAGGTACTTGCAGGCCTGAGGGACGAAAACAAAAACCGCTGAAGGCGGATTTTTGAAAAGTTTTAATGGACCACCCCATACCGGATCAGCGGAGCTAATCCGCAAACATTAACCCCTTCTGGCGCAAGGTACAACTCATTGACAGCACCTGACATTGCGCCAGGGGGGGTACTTCCTCGAAAAAGGGGCTCTCAGATGATTCTGAGGGCTTTTTTAGTTTTTTAGTGATGTGTTTAGTGCGTAATTTTTTAAAAGATTAATAATTTGAAGTAATTAGAAATTGTACGCTATCAAGAATATTTCCTATATTAATTAAGAATAGCTTTTTAATGCTAATTTACCGTATGAAAGAGAAATTGAAATTTGATATTAATACATTGTTTGATGTAGAAGCTAAACAAATATTTAGTGCCAGGGAAAGAAGTTTTACAATGCATAAAGCAAGTAATATTGATGCCGCAGGTGATGAAATAGAAATTCGAGTTAGAGATATAATCAAACAACATCTTCCTGTTAAATATCATGTGACTCAAGGACATATTGTGGATTCAGAATTATCACTTAGTAATCAAATTGATGTTATTATAGCCGATAATAATGGATCCGCGGTATTATTTAGATCGGAGAATAATACAGAATATTTAACATTTGAAAGTATTTATGCGATAGGAGAAATAAAGTCGACATATTATAAGAGTAAAGATCCAATTAAAGATTTTATTTCAAAAATAAAATATATTAATGAAAATCTTACAAGAGAAAAAACTTCTATTAATCAAATTAATCAAAATCTTACATTAAAAGGAGAAGGAATAAAAATTGAAGAAACAAATAAAAGACCATATAGAAATCCAATTTTTAAATTTATTTTTTTTGTTGATAGCGGTGATTTAAATATTTCAGAAATTAATGAATCATTGATGTCTGAAGAAAAAATCAATGTTCCAAATATAATTTGCTTCTTGGACAAAGGAGTAATATTGTTATCTGAAATTAATCCTTTAGTCCTACCTCATGTATATGGAAGTGCTGTTATTGAAATTAAAAATGGTATTCCAGTAAATGTTTATCAAGAAGAATTGCCACGTCATTGGGTTCCTGGGAAGGTGGAATATTATCCTGAATTTATAGAAAAACTTAATTCTAAAAATTATAGTTACGTATTTTATGAATTTGAAGGGGAAAAACATTCTGCATCCATTCTTGCTAATTTAACCTATGCTTTAAATTCTCATCTTAATTCATGTTTGGTTTTAAGACCTAACCTAACAAAATATCACGAAAAGCTTTTTAAAGTGTCCAAAACAACGATACTTAATAAAGATTTCACTCAGTTGAAGTAATTTGTAATTAGTTGATATTTCAAAAAAATAAAAATTATAAAATGCGCATTTTGTAGGCGTAATGGAAGAATTCCAGGATGGGGGGATTCCAAACCATGTCCGGTATGTCACGGAAGAGGAGAAGTTTATATCACTTATGATAATCCTCAAATTTGTAAATTCAGCGATGGTGGTGGTATAATTATAGGATGGGGAGTTCCAAAACCATGTAATGTAAGTGGTGGAATTGGAGTAGTTCGCCCAGTTTTATTTGATTAAAATTTCAAAATTATTATTTAGCTGATTTTATTGTTAAATCAAATATTCAATTAAAACCCGTTTCTAATTATGAAAAAGATGAATTAAGAAAAGTAAAATTATCGAATTATGATGATGGCTCTGGTGACCACATTTTAAATGGATATTTTCATAAATGGATTATAGAAACATATCAAGGAGATGCAGGTATATACACTGAAAATTTTGCTCTAATTGAAATGGAAGACGGAATTGTACAAAGGATAGATCCAAAACGAATAAAGTTTGTTGATAATTTTTAAAGATGATTAAAATTGTAATAGCACACATATTGTATTGTTTTTTAATTTTGCAAAAAGTTGGATTTTGGAATGTCTATTTTATCTGGACTTTGATTGAGGGACCATAAATCATCTTCATCCCCGGTATTCATATGAATATTATCATGCATACTGCATAAA
>JBJKSY010000343.1:0-3512 GCA_046703645.1 Cyclobacteriaceae bacterium | reverse complement strand
CCAAAACCGGCCGGGATATTTCTAAAGAAATTGAATTGTCAAGCCCTGTATGTTACCTTGACAGCGAAGAATTCAGGGAAGGTTTTGAGGATGCCGGTATTGAAATTCCTGAAAAAACACGGAATATAAAATCGAAGAAACATGGCGAAACCAATAAGTAAGGATTATATATTTTTTAATTTATTAATATGGAACGCAGGAAATTTATACAATACTCATTGTTGAGCGGCGGCGCAATTTTTGTCAAGGCTCCTGATGTATTAAGGATGGATAAAAAACCATTATCCGGAGAGCCTGATGTTTTTACTTCAGGTTATCTCAACGTTTCGCTTGACAAATCCCATCCTGCATTCACCTGCCTGCAAACAGATTCTTCAGGCAATCAGAAATTCCAGGAAAACCCCGTTATAAAACCTAAAGTGCCCGAGACGGCCGGTTACAGGGTAAAAGCCGGCAATGATTGGGTTGAATATATTCCCTTAAATGCACCGGACCCGGAATGGAAATTTAACTTTAATGACAATGGATTTTCATTGATATCTTTTCACGGGGCAGGGGAGGGCATTGCATTTGACCTTCAGATCAACCAGGAAATAAACCATGCAACCGTACTCGGCTTGACGGACAGACCGGGGGAGATAAAATTGCCATGTGTCATCCATTTTCCCGCCATGGGATCGCTGCGGGTAAATAGTACCTCAAAGGATGCAGTGCTGCTATTCGATGCCAGGAGGGATGTGAGCCCCCATTTTGTCAGGATACAATTTCCTCCGGCTACAAATGACCAGGGTTCCCTTTCGTATGATGTTGAGGTAACGCAGATTTATCCTTCCCTGCAGGGTATGGAACAGGATACTCTTTATGAAGGGTTTAGGAGGAATTTTATAAATATATTCCAAATCAACCCAAAGTTGCAGGTACTGGCAAATAATTCCTCTTCGGACCCCTGTGCCTTCACATTATTTGAATATTCGGATATTGCATTATACACACCGCCGCTTGCCGAAGGCCTCACTGCTCTCATGCTCCTCCGTCAGACCCTGGATAAATACCTGGCCGGATTCAAGGCATACGGAATGAAAGGATATCATATTTTCGGGGACAATTCGGATTCTTCCGATTCCGGCGTGGTATCGGATTTTCTTGATACCTATCCATCCCTGCTGATCGCTGCATTCAATTATGTAAAGGGGACAAAAGATCTTAACTGGCTGAAGAAAAATTATAGCGGGATAAGGTCATGGGCCGACCGTATGTTTTCCTATGACAAAGACGGAGACGGCCTTCTTGAATACCCCTTGAGCGGGAACTCGGGTTCATGGGGCAATTCCGATAAAGTGGTAGCACGGCCTTCCAACTGGTGGGATACCATCGGCTTCGGGCATAAGGATGCCTATGCAAATGCCCTTGCCTACAGGGCGGCTCTTGGCTTGCAACAGCTTGCTGACTGGGCGGGTAATAGTGAGGAATCCATGGTGTATAAAAAGAAGGCGGAAAGGATCAAGGCCGTTTATTACAAGACTTTTTATAATCCTGATACCGGCATATTGGCAGGCTGGAAAAGCGCAGACGGCAAGATCCATGATTATTATTTCACATTTGTAAACGGTGTTGCTATTACCTATGGACTTATAGAAGATGAAGAAGCGAACGGTATCATGGACAGGGTATTGGCAAAAATGAAAGAGGTAGGTTACGATAATTTTTCTCTGGGCCTTCCCGGAAACCTGGTCCCGGTGAGAAGGGAGGATTATGTTCATCATGACAGGCGGTGGGGCGGAGGAGTAAAGGAAGATGGATCGGACGGCTTCCAGATCTATGAGAACGGCGGTGCCACTGCATGCTATTCCTATTTCACCATCCGGGCTTTACAAAAACTCAAAAGGAAGAAGGAAGCTGATAATATCCTGAACCCGATTCTCACAAGTATCGGCGCCGGTAATTTTCAGGGTAAATGTAACAATGGTATGACCCGGGACTGGAAGACCTGGACGGGTGAATGCTGGGGTTACGAAGGATTTCTCGTAGATAGCTATCATGTACTGCTGGCCCTGGTGGAAGACCGGCAATAAATCCGCCGGTAGAATGGATATAAGAATTATTTTACTGATGCCCTGTATCCTGTTATCCCTTATATCTTGTAGCGTAACACTGTTTGCCAGGCATTCCTGAATGTGAAAAAGATATAATTCATTTAATCCCCGCCACCCGAATTCCATAATAAGGATTCAAAATGATTAAAGCACGGGACCACCGGGCTTTAAAATCTATAATCTATATTCAAGGAAAACAGGAATATACCGATAGTATTGCCTTCCGTATGTTCCCGTAACCTGTTAGTTTTTACTGGTTACTAAATTCCGCTTGACTTCATTTAACCTTGCTTTTCCTTTCATGGCCACATCGGAAGCCTCCAGTTTCAGTTCCTCCATCTTGTCAGAGATCTCGTCGATGAATTCATTGAATTTTCCCTTTAGAGCATCAGCATAGTCCTCACCTTTTTTGGTGATTTTTTTTCTTGTGGCAGATCCTTTATCGGGGGCAAATAAAATTCCCATTGCAGCTCCGGCAGCAAGACCGGACATAACGCCTATTATCATTTTACCTGTACTCATAGTTTTAATATTTTATGGTGGTTTATATTATTTATTTAAAGTCCTTATTAATTTTCCTGTCATATTTTCCGGATTCATTATCAGGTCCAGAATCACGGAATTTTCAAATCCCTCTACTTATATTTACGAACTACAGGAAAGTGAGTTACAAAAAAAACATTTCTTAACATTTCAGTACCTGAACAAACAGAACCGAAATCATAAGATATTCATATTTGACCTACACTGCGGGAATGGAAAAAACCTGTTATCCTGGAATTGAATTATTTACCGGATGGCTTGGACGTCATGAGGCTGACGAACATTTTTTCAAAGGCCGGCAGATTCAGATCTTCCTGCACATGGACAAGCCTGACATGGGTGATGGGCTTGTTTGTTTCAGACCAGGTAAGGGTATTGCCATAGCTCGGGCCATGACTGATATCCACATCCATATAAAGGTCCTTTGATTTTGTGATCAGGGAAGGATTCAGCCAGGAACATGCAGCCAGCTCATCCCACATATAATAGCGGTCGGTGGCATACCGGGCAATATATTGAGCTGCCGGGGAACCTGACTTTGAGATTTCATCATACATTTCTTTGGTGAAAAATGTCTTGATGGAAATATCAACCGTGGTTACTTCTATTCTTGGCCAATCAGCTCGTAAAACGATGTGAGCGGCTTCCGGGTCGAACCAGAAATTAAATTCATGGCGGGGGCTTGTGGCGAATTCGGGATCATGGGTTTGCGGGTTCAGGCTTCCGCCCATCATCACGATCCCTTTCGTCATTTCAGGAATCTTAGAATCCATTGCGATGGCCAGGGCAATATTGGTCAGTGGCCCGGCGGCGTCATGGTCGATCAGGACCCTGCGCTTCTGTCAATCCAGGTTCATGGAAATGAATCAAATATCT
>JBJKSY010000342.1:0-5948 GCA_046703645.1 Cyclobacteriaceae bacterium | reverse complement strand
TTATATGAACCTGCTGGATTTGTCGTCCCGTATAATCTCTTTCTATGTACAAATAAAGCCCTACAAGTGAAAATATTATTCTGATCGATTTGGTATTTTCATCAGCCGTCTGTGCGCCTTGTGCGTCAACTATGTGTTGATGAATAAAAGACCTGTCCTGATAGGAAAGCGTATAAAATGACAATTCTTTGAATTGTTTTTCACTTTTTCCCATGAATATACTTTTTATTCCATTTTCTTAAAATGAAAGGCATAAAGCCGGGTAAATTCAATATTAAATTTACTTCATAATTGCCTTTATTAAAAAATGAAAATATATCATAATATACGTTCACCTGATTCATGTCTGCCAGTGAACCATTTCTGCATTTTTCATTTTCATATTTCTAATGGACTTTGAGGAAAAAGTAGTTTAAAAAACATATGCCTGCAATCTATTGAATTACAACTGTGTTAAATTGTGTGGCTTGTGTATACAATTTTTCAAATCGTAATTATAAATGATTCGCTGTTATTTTATTATCAATTATATATTCCAGGATGTCACCCGGCTGGCAGTCCAATGCCCTGCAAATTGCATCCAGGGTACTGAAACGAATCGCCTTTGCCTTCCCCGTCTTTAATATGGAAAGGTTGGACAATGTCAAACCCACTCTTTCAGAAAGTTCATTAAGTGACATTTTTCGTTTAGCCATCACTACGTCTAAATTTACTACAATTGGCATAGCTTAAACAGTTAAATCATTTTCGTTTTGAATGTCTACTCCCTTTTTGAAAATAGTTGCAATAATATAGATTACAGCCCCCATCAAAATGAATGCTTGACTGTCTGCCCAAAATTGGTTTAAGCTGTCAGTGATAAAACCGTAATGCTTTAAATTTTTTGCTGCCTGCCTGGCAATGAAGCTTAACAGTCCGACGGAAAGGGTGTAATAGCTTATTCGCAAAATTTGGTTCGAAACAAAAGTGTTGAACGGTTTGGTTAAATCCATTTTGTGCATTAGTCTTATAACTATGTAAAATAGGAAAGCTTTCAAAATTGAAATGGAAAGAATAAAGCTATAGATTCCGAAAAAAGCCAATTTACTGTCTTTATACATTTCAGTTAAGTCCAGTTTTTGGTAAAGATTTTGGACAAAATCAGGCTTAAATAGGCTGAAAAAGAAATTTACTATTAAGCCACCGGCTTCAATGCACAAGCCGACAAAGATGACCCAAGCCACAATTAATAAGCCTTTAAATACGAAATTGTTTGTTTTTGACATCATTGTTGAAAATTAAATTGATATGGCAAATATAATAAATATTTATTGTTATACAATAATTATTTATTTTTTATAAATAATTATTTACTTGCTCCACCAATGTTAAGGTCGATAATGTTGAATATCAACGATTTAACTTTTTACTCGAAAGCCTGAATGCGAAGTGCGGTTTTAAATTATCCGAGATTGTCGGTATCGAATGACTGTCTTTCAATGACAGCTAACGAACACTGGTGTGAGACTAAGGGGGTTGCGTGACAAAACCACCAGCCCTGCTGTGCAATATGGGTATGGTGGTATGCTTTACAATCTCTTCACTGAATTTGAAAGCAAAATCATGTTTATCATCATATAGATCGGGATTCCAATTGAATTTCATTTCGTTAGCAAATTAAACATATTGCTGTGAACTGCTTGTTAGCGGCTCGATTAATTTTGGAGTCAAGTATTTTTCAAAAAGAATATCCGATCCCTGCTTGACCCCAGTTTTTATTAAACCCCTTAGAATCTTGTTTAACCTGACTGTAATAAAAAACAGGAGAATAATCAATGTTAAAGAAAAATGACTTTTTGAAAAAATTTTCATATCTATATCCTATCGATGGACTTAGTAAATAATGGAAGGAATCATCACTTTTATCATATTTGGAAAAAGTATAACCTACAGAATTGCTCAATCCAAATACAATATGATGTTTAGTTTTTTTTATGCAAATCAAATAATAAGCACCTAATGGTATTAATGGTGTACCAATATCAGTTTTATTATTATAAAAAGAAGGTATATAAGAAAATCCAACTCGAAATATTAGTTTATTATAAGAATTGGCTAAAATAAGTCGTTCATAATTAACCGATCCGTATACACCGACCCCAGCAATTTCAAGAGAAAGATGATTTTTGTTTAATTTTAGGCTATCGGATTGACTATTGCAATATGCATGGTTAAATACAATAATAAATGAAAAAAAAATAATTATGGGTTTCATAATTAGCTGAATTTATTAATAAACGATAATTAAGGTATCAATGTATAGAATCATCACAAATTTTTGAATACCATGTCAAAAAGTCAAACTTGCCTCAAACGACTTTAGAAATTCAGAATGATTTTATATCTTATTCATTTTATTTGAAACCTGAACCTATTACCCTGTTCGAAGAATATATACATGACTAATTATTGCTTATAAAATTATCCCGGCACCGGGTTGTCCGTTTATTTTACTTAAGGATGCTATTGTATGCCGATAACAGAGCCTCCACTACTAAATCCTTATCAACTTCATTCAATAAAAAAGTGGTTGCTCCCTTCTCTCCCCATTTATTAGGAACAGGAAAAATGTTTGTTTTGTCCATTTTGCAAAAAATTGCCTGTTCCCCGGGGGTAAGGAAAATATTGGCCGTATTGTCCCTGGCCAGGTAAGTTGCAAACATTCTCTTTCCTGTCACATTAAAACCAATTCTGTCAAAGTGAGGCTTTTTACCTGTGCCAGGAAATGCCAGGGCCATCTTTTCAAATGCTTCACCGGTTATCATAAGGTTTAATAGTAAGTCTCTAATATTTGGCGGCCCGGCATTATTTCACCTGGCGTATATGAAAGTTAAAATCCGGAAGAGAGAAAGCAAAAAGTAATTCGAAATATTTCATGACTTGACATGTATGAAGAGTAATTCTGACTAAGATACACCTGATAAAAAGTAATCAACTCCAGGGAAAAACCCCGGAATCAAAATTCCGGACAAGGTCCGCGCGAAACCACGAGCTCAACGGCCGGCAGATAAAGTGATCGATGAAATAGCCGGCCATGGATCCAACCTTCCCCGGATACCCGGTTAAAAAAATTTAATAAAATCTAAATCAGCCACCGGTCAAATGGCCAACCAGGCTGCGATACTTATATATTTTATTCAATTCGACGCCAGTGCGATCGTATGCCTGATCAGTTCCATCCCCCCGTATTTTCCATGACCCGGTATTACAATTTCAGCGGACGGAAATAGTGCGGCGAGCCTGGCAAGGGTTTTAGGATATGCCTTCAGGTCTCCGTCAGCCGTATTTCCCAGGTTCCCCGAATCCATGCTTTTAACCATGCAGCCGGCAAATAATATCTTTTCCGAGGGTATCCACACCGCAATATTGTCCAGCGAGTGGGCAGCCCCTAAATAATAGCAATAGATCAATATATCCCCGAACCTGATCTTTAACGAATCATTGAATCCGTGTTCCGGCAACGGCAATCCTTTAGACCTGGCGATGTCGATGGTCATCTGGTTGGCGTAGGAATCAACTCCCTGCTTTTGCAGGAATCCCAATCCGCCCATGCAGTCGGAATGCCAGTGATTGGGAATGAACCCGGCAACTTTCAGTTTCATTGAATCCGTGATCCAGTGGTATAATATCCCGGTCAGGGAATCCGTCCAGGGAGTGTCAAAAAGGAATGCTTCGTTTTTGTTTATCAGTATCAGTCCGTTTGCCCCGACCCGTCCGTATCCTGGCACGTAACTGTATGAAACATGAATATAGGCATCGTCCGAAATTTTGATCAGTTGAATATCTTTTGAAATTTTTATAGTATCCCGGCAGGGTCTTGAAAATCCACTGAATTGAATAAGACCGAATAATAAACTAATTATCAAATTTTTCATATATGTATTATTCTCATATTTCTAACCATGAATAAATAGAACAGTTTCAAACAATACTGTACAAATAAGACCGTATTAACATATTTGCCCGGGAAAATAATAAAGAACAATCAGATTAAATAAAATTTCCAGCCTTTTATACTGGCTTATATATTAGACGAATATTAGTACAATTTATTTATGATCCTGCCCTTCCGTAACGTTCGGTTTTATCAAAGAGTAAAATAAATTTTGTATCGTTTTTTTTGATTGGAAAATAGAGCCGGTAATTGTTTTTTGACGTCCACAACAGATATGTTGTATCAGAAGTAGTAAAAATCTGTGTTAAATAATCACAATCAAATTTTTCACAGGGGTAAACGGATAAATTATAATAATCCTTAGCCAGATTAACTGAGTCTGACCATGAATTTATCTTTATAAATGTCAGCTGATCCTTATATTCAACAGGCAAAATTAAAGTTACTGTCGGAAATTCCTTTTTCTGATTTTCCAGGAAACCAAGGATTTTAGGGATTTCAAAAACTTTTGATTTTTCCTTGATATCAATAGATAGATCATTCAGAATTTTATTATTCCGGTCAATCAGATCCTTGCACTCCTGGTATAAATTGGACTTTAAAATCTTCCTGGAATAATAATCTCCTGCAAATAGAGCGCCGGTTACAAAAAGGACAACTCCTAAAAAACCAAATAATAAGTACCTTCCCGTTTGAGACTTGACTCCCGGAATTGTATAAGATTTACTATCAGCTATTATGCTGATATTAATGCTGATATTTAAGAATGCGCTGCAGAATACTAAAACCAGGGCCGTCCCAAATAGGCTAATAAAAAAATCTGAAGTTTTCTCCGAGAATACGTTAAGATCAAATGTATTGGATATAATAAACCCCAGGAACCAAATGGATATTATTCCGATAGTAATAATCATTACCCAGGTCGAAATATTTGAAATTCGTCTTTTGGTTTGCTGATTCATAATAAGCACTTTAAACAATTTAGCAACTTAATTTATTTAAATGCTGCCTCCTATATTGCAATGACTTAGGTATAAAAAATTAATTCCAGTCTGTAAATAGACCGGTAAACCATAGTAAAATTGTCATCCTGATTCAAATATGCTAATTAATTTTCAGATAACCTGAACATAAAATATTTATGATTGAACTTCTGGTTCACGAAGCCTTCCCTGTAAAGTTTGAAATGATGACGGTCAAGCATTTCAATAAAATCAGGTTCTCAGATCAACGGCATGCCGCACTGGGGATGAAGCTGGCCCTTCTCTTTTGCGACTATACCCTGTATTACAAGAATTCCGCCCGGCTTTAAGATACCGTGAATTTCAGTTAATATCGCATCCGGGTACTTGAGCTCATGGTAAACGTTCAGCAGGATAACCCTGTCGAACGTGGCTTGCGGGAGGCCTGTTTTCTTCTCCTGGCCTATCACTATCCTGAAGGTTCCGCTTATGGGGCTCTTTTTCAGTTGCTGGAAATAATCCCTGATATGATTAAAGTTTTCCCCGTCAAGGCAGGAGGAATCAATGTCTTCCAGGTACCAGTTGATGCTGTCGACAAATGTCGAAATGGTGAGTTCCCGCTGGCCGTTCCCGGCGCCTATGCTGGCTATTGTCTCATGGCTTTTGCAGCCGACCATTGAATCCGATAAGTAATAATCGCTTTCCAGCTTTTTAAAATTTTTCACATAATACCCGCAATTATAAGGCGGGTGATGCCTGTTTTGCGCCATTAATAATGCAGGCAATACCAATGCTATAATTAAAAAAACAACTGATATCCGGAACCTGCCGGGAGAAAATTCTTGAGAAGGCTGAATCATTCTTTTATTCTATCGGTACAATTTAACTATTTTTTCAATTTTCCGGTGACGATATTCCTATGTGTTTCTATGTGCCTATGTGTTTCAGGTTTTTTACCACATAGGCACATAGGACACAATAGCATTAAAATCAATTTTCCGGTGACGATATTCCTATGTGTTTCTATGTGTCTATGTGTTTCAGGTTTTTAC
>JBJKSY010000341.1:0-3197 GCA_046703645.1 Cyclobacteriaceae bacterium | reverse complement strand
CTGAAAAACACGGACCTTCCCAGAATTCAGACAAATGAAGGCAGAATATATTTTAACGGAAAATTAGCCGGAAAAAGTGTTCGTGAATATCAGGTTGAATTGGATAACCCGCAAAACATGAAATTAGGCTACCTTTTAATAGCAGTGCCCCTCGAAGATGCCCAGAATGTATTATCAAATTTATTTATTGTAATGCTCCTGTCCTTTCCGGTAGTCCTGGTAATCTTGTTCTTTGTAACAAGGATCATCGCTGAAAAAAGCATGCATCCTGTCCTTCAGATAATCAAAACTACAGGAGAGATCTCGCATGAGACAATAAGCCAAAGGATTCCTGTTCCGGACACCGAAGACGAGATCAGACAACTATCCATCTCTATAAACGACCTGCTCGGTCGCCTGGAATCCGCAATGATGCGGGAACAGCAATTTACTGCCGATGCTTCCCATGAACTTAGGACACCTCTTTCGGTCATAAGAGGTACACTCGAAGTGCTTGTAAGGAAACCCAGAACAACCCTTCAATATGAAGAAAAAATAAGATATTGCCTGGAAGAGGTAGACAGAATGAATATACTTATTGATCAGCTATTATTACTCGCTCGTTATGAAAACGAAAAACTCAATATAAACCCGCAAAAGGTTGATCTGATAACTTTATTTGAGAATGTCACACTGAGACTGGGCAACTTAATCAGGAATAAGAATATCAGGTTAGAACGGGAATTTAAAGGGAACGGATTCGTGAGAACCGACCCGGAAATGATTGAACAAATTCTGGATAATATACTTTCTAATGCCATTAAATATTCAGCGCAAGGGGGGATTGTAATGACCGGAATTTATAATAAACTGAATTCAGTAGTAATCACCATTCGTGATAATGGGAAGGGAATAAGGGAAGAAGACTCAGACATGATTTTTAAACGGTTTTACAGAGCGGATTCCTCAAGGAATCCGGGAAATTCCGGTTATGGCCTCGGACTTGCCATAGTCAAACGACTTTCGGATCTGTTGCACATTAATATCAAAATCGAAAGTAAGACAGGGCTCGGTACTACTTTTACACTGGAAGTACCGCTTGATTTTTAAGCGTAATTTAAGAATCGCTTAAGGCCTGCCTAAGCCAGGACATATATTTTTGACCTAAAAATCAATTAAACAAAGTTATTATGAAAAAATACATCTTAAGAAGCTCGATTGTAATTTCTCTTATTTTGTTTGGCACCATGGTAATGGCCGGCGATAAAGAAAATGCCGCTCAAAAGACCCTGACTGATCTGTATGATGCATTCAAGGGAGAAACAACGGCAAGTGCTAAATACAATGCCTATGCTCAAAAAGCCCGGGATGAAGGTCATGAAAAAATAGCATTATTGTTTGAAGCGGCTTCAAAAGCAGAAAATATTCATGCTGGAAATCATAAGGCAGTAATAAAACAAATGGGAGGTAACATACCAGAAGTGAAACCGGAATTTACGGTTAAGTCAACCAGGGAAAACCTTCAGGATGCAATTAGCGGTGAAAGTTACGAAGTATCTACCATGTATCCTGCATTTCTTAAGGAAGCTTCCGGTGAATCAGCCAATCTGGCAATGATATCCTTTAATTATGCTTATCAGACAGAGAAAAAGCATAAGGCCTTTTATGAAGAGGCTTTGAAGGCATTAGAGGGAAATAATGAAAATACATTGGCAGATAAATTCTATGTCTGCCCGACCTGTGGAAATACCTATGAAGGCAGCGCCCCGGAACGTTGCGGTATTTCAATGACCTCAAGTGATAAGTTTCTTGTACTAAGTTTATAAAGGTTAATAATTATAAATATGAAAATAACGGGACCAATTCCCGTTATTTTTTTTTAAAAACAAGTGGCTGTGCGACACAATTTGCCTGCCCAAATAGATAGAATCTTTATCCCACTTCTGAAAATTGAAGCATACAAAGTAAGATCCGGGCACTGTTACCGGCCGATTTCTCCTTGCCGATAGAAGCTTTCTTCAATATAAAATAAACACAGTGGCATAAAAAATATAATTGTTTACAGGACATTCTGTAAACTTTATTTTGATTTGCATGTTTTTCAGTATATCCTCCTGATTTGAGGAGAAGCAATGTTTGCTAAAGTCAAGTAAAATGGTATTTATTACATTCGTAAATATTCATTAAGAACAGCCGCCGGAGATTCTGGTTTCCTGAAGAATAATTTTGTAACAGGTTCCAATATCCTTAAAACATGTAATGCCCATGATAAAGGAAAATATACTGAGAAAGGGTTTTTGTTATGTTTCCGGTTCCCTTTTTATTTTGTTGTTGTCTGTATCGTCTTCCAATGCTCAGCGACCTGGGAAAACTGAGATCACAAAATGGCAGCATGATAAGAAAACTGCCATTTCAATTACCTATGATGACGGTTCACGCAACCAGTTCAGGATTGCCCTGCCGCTTATGGAGCAGATGAATTTGCCTGCCACTTTTTTTGTAATAACCGGCCCTATAAAAGGCTCTGTCTATCCGCCTAAATTTGTGGGCCGCCCGGTAAAGGAAATCATTTCCGAAACAGCGACTGTTCCTACCGGTGCCGATAATTTTTTCGAGCGTGCATCTGCATGTTTGTACCTGGGATACGCCGGAACGTTACCATATTATAACAGAACCGATGAATTGTATGAATCCGGCAAAAAGGAAGAGGCTTACAAGGTAATGGATAGCCTTTATTCGGCTGTCAGAAACCACGAGCTGAAACCGGGAAAAGATACCAGCATGGAGATGGAACAGGAAGAAGGGCTCACCTGGAACGATTTGAAAAAAGATGCTGCCAAAGGTTATGAAATTGCCAGCCACACGGTGACTCATGCACATCTCGCTATTTTAGACACGGCTAATATGGGTTATGAACTGAAGAAAAGTAAGGAAGAGATCAGGAACCACCTGGGAGACAAATATACTTTTTCGGCTGAAGTGCCCTTTGGTATAGAAGATCCAAGAGTAATGAAATATGGATTTCCCATTTATCCCGCATTGCGCAATTTGATGCCGGAACCCTGGATGACAGAGATCAATCGCGGTTATCGAGAACAACCCGGCAAATCTGATAAGGAATACGTCCAATGGCAAAGAGGGCCGCTTTCAAAAACACCGATGTCTCTCATGAAATCGTGGGTGGATACATCGTTGGCTCATAATAACATCTGGCTGGT
>JBJKSY010000340.1:0-6583 GCA_046703645.1 Cyclobacteriaceae bacterium | reverse complement strand
TAGGAACAACATTGTTTGGGCCGGTGAACCGGGAAACGACAACAGGTACGGTCGATATAGTTTTCAGGGTCTGTTTTTATCACATAATCACAGGTATAGGTCCAGCGGTAAAAATTTCCGCTTTCTGATGGATCTTTATAATTCACATAAGCATAATATCCCGGTGTCAAAACAGCATTTTGATCGCCAACGTCGGCCCAAAGCTGTTCGCCATATTTAAAATAAACCGAATCGATTGGTACCGGTACCGACATCGTAACCGGCTGCGATTCATATTCCTTTCCTTCACCGGTGACAATATGCAAGGTATACACATGTCCTATGGTTCCAAGGGAGGTTGAGTCCGGGTAGTAATAGCCTTCCTTCTGATAATAAAACGGGAAATTTTCGCCATGATCACCGGTAATATAAACCGAAGCATTTTCTACAAATTGGTTATAGGGTTCTGTAAATGATTTGGATACTGTAAGCCGTACATATTGCTGTCCAGGCTGGTTGGTGAAATTTGACTCCACAACGAGATGATCCGTCTGACCTTTTATTTTTATGCTTACCGGGTTTATACAACCTGTCACCAGGATGATGACTATTATAAAAATCTTTCTTGTCATTTTAATTCTTTCTTATAACGATTTCTCCGGGGTCATTTTCTTCCTGATCAGATCCTAAACAACTTAATTGTAATAATAGTTGAGTTTCCAAAATATAAGCTTAAGCCTAAACCCGTTTCTGATTGAGGCAAAAATATCCTTCAATTTCCGGTTCAACCCTATTTTGAAATTGCAATCTTTACCATCGCTATCTAAAATCCGGGGGTTGGGTTACCGTTGAGTTTGGTATAGTTCTGCAATCGTCATCATAAATAAAAGTTTCCTTGGCATAGGGAATATCATTTCCATTGAGGGTGACCTGATAGATGGAAGTTCCCGAAGCATCAAAGATCCCGATCACCTTTTCCGACTTGTCATTCACATTGAAGATATTCCCTTTGAATTCCGAAGGCGGCGGATCTAGTATTGCTCCGGTGTTGCCGCCTACATTTTCCAGGGTTTTGAAAAATATATATTCTTCTTCGGGAATTGTATGCTGAAAAAGCGTCAATTCATATTTATAATGAAGGTATCGAATAAAAGGTATAAAAAGAGCCTGTTGCCCCACTACCTCCTTGCCGTTGGTCAGACGGTCATCATTTACTATAATATTTTCTCCCGATTCGTTGATCCAGCAATAGGAACAACATTGCTTGGGCGCGTGAACCGGGAAACCATGGCTCCGGTCGATATAATTCTCCGGATCTGTTTTTATCACATATTGACAGGTATAGGTCCAGCGGTAAAAATTCCCGCTTGCTGATGGGTCCTTGTAATTTACCAGGGCATAATAACCCGGGGTTAAAACCGCATTCCGATCACCGACATCCGCCCAAAGCTGTTCGCCATATTTAAAATAAACCGAATCGATTGGTACCGGTGTCGACATCATAACCGGCTGTGATTCATATTCCTTTCCTTCGCCGGTAACAATATGCAGCGTATATATATGACCTATGGTTCCAAGGGAGGTTGCGTCCGGGTAATAGTAACCTGCCTTCTGATAATAAAACGGGAAATATTCACCATAATCTCCCGTTACGTAAACCGATGCATTCTCTACGAACTGGTAATAGGATTCCTTAAATGACTTGGAAACAGAAAGCCGTACATACTGCTGTCCCGGCAGATTTGTTAAATTTGACTCTACGACCAGATGGTTCGTCAGGGCATTTACTTTAATGTTGACCGGGTCAATGCAGCCGGTGATAAGAATGAGCGTCAATATAAAAATTCTTTTGGACACTTCAGCTTAAAATTACCTGTTCAACCGATCCTGACGATCCTGAATTCATCCATATTTCTGATTCTTCGCTTCTCCCGTGTATTGCATAACGGACAATGAATTTATCGAGCACCGGGTTAATGGTCATATTTTCAAAATTTAAGACCGAAGTTAAGAGAGGGTACCGCCACTCCGATAATAGAAAGCTTGTAGGTTCTCGGCGGAGAGCCATAATAGTGTTTGAAGAAAGCGGAATAGGCATTTCTCCTGAAATAAAGATTATAAACAGAAATGCTCCATTTAGTCTGAACCCGCTTGTCAGGTTTCGATTCGTAGTTAAAAGAGATATCCAAACGATGATAATCCGGCATTCTTTCCTGGTTGCGCCCGGTATAGTTGCTGAAAATATTCCCCTCATATAAAAACCAGGAATCTGCTTCTGTGACCGGCCTTCCGGTATTATAATTGGCATTTACCGAAAATGACCAAAGTGAATTAGGAAATTTATAATTCAGGAAAAGGTCAACATTGACGGGCTTATCATAATTGGATGGATACGGTTGTCCCTTATTGATGGTTTCTTCCGGGGTAGTTCCGCTTATAACACTCATCGACCTGGAAAGGCTCACGCTTAGCCAACCTGTAACCGGACCTTCATTTTTCCGGACAAACCATTCCGATCCATAAGCGTATCCCCTTCCGAATAAAAGATCTGCATCTATAAGATCATTAAGAACCAGGACGGCGCCATCTTTATAATCAACCTGGTTATGCAAAAACCTGTAATAAAGTTCCCAACTGAATTCATAGGTCTTCTCCGCGCTCACATAAAAATATCCGGCGGAAACCTGATCAGCATATTGAGGTTTGATATACCTGTCTGCCAGCTTCCATACATCAACAGGGGTAATCGATGCGGTATTGGACAGTATCTGTATATATTGCCGGGTACGATCATAGCTGGCTTTCAGCGAACTGACCTCACTGAGGGAGTATTTCACTGATAACCTGGGCTCCAGGCCCCAGTAAGTATCCGAGACTTGCCCTTTCCCGAAGTAAAGCGTATCCATAATGGTCTGGTAGCTTCTGGGCAGTCCTTCCCTATAAACATAAGTAGTTGCCGGGCCGAGGTTCATATAACAGGTTCCCCTGATCCCCAGCCCCAGAGATACCTTCCTGCTTAGAGTATACTGATCATTAAGGTAGGCGTTAAAAATGCGGGCTCTTTCCCCGGGTAATTGGATGGGGTTATAAATGGATTTGGAAGTCTGAAGTGCCCCGGGCTGAACAATGTATTTTTCCACACCGGCCCCGAAATCCAATTCATGCCTGACAAACCGAAGGTAATTAAAGTCAAGTTTTAATCCGCTGTAATTAATACCCGTTGTATAATCATATTCTTTCCCCGGGGTCATCCCGGAAGTAGTATTGGCATAAATGCTTTTATCAAGGCTGAGATTACTGCTTAGGTTTTTGCTATATATATGGTTCCATCGAACCCCTGCCAGGTAATTGGACCATTTATAGACGGTATCAGAAGGAAACTTAAACCAGTCGTGGCTGGCATAGGAAGAAAAGTCGATATTATCCTTTTCGGAAAAAACATGCTTTATCTTGAAATTACCGTCATAAAATCCCGCCTTGCTGTTACTTATATTCTTATCAGAGAACAGGCTCAGCACATAATCCGGATCCGCAATCCTTCCTGCAAGAACGATACTTGTTTTGGATGAAACCGGACCGTCCATTTCAAGGCTTAGGGTGGTGGGCGACACCTCGGTAAAATAATTCATTTTATCCATGCTGCCGTTTTTCAGCCGTACATCCAGGATTGATGAGATCCTTCCCCCGAATTTTGCGGATCCCCCTGTACGGTAAAGAGTATAGCTGCTGAGGATCGAAGGATTATATACAGAAAAAAAACCAAAAAGATGAGAGGAATTAAAAACAGGTATCCCGTCCAGTAATATCAGGTTCTGATCAGCACCGCCCCCTCTCACATAATATCCCGATGACGCTTCTCCGGAATTCACAACACCCGGCAATGTGGCGATCGACTTGATGACATCAGTCTCACCGAGAAAGGAAGGCAGCCTTTTGAGGGAAGCCAGATCAAGGTAGGAGCTTCCCACGTTCACGGAATTAATGTCCTGGGTCGGTGCGGCGGTCACAACAACCTGTTCGAGATTGATATTACTTTGTTTCAGGTTGATCTTAACCTGGGTATCTGCGCTTATGGTTATATCTTTTTTATACCTCACCCTGCTCAGGTACTGGCATTCGATCGTATAGGAACCCGGCACCAGCGTCATTTTAAAATACCCTTTCTCATTAGTTATGGTCGTAACGTTCCCCGGATTGACAACTACATATGCACTTTCGAGCGGAGTGCCGTCCTGATCGTATACATAGCCTGTCAGGGAATATTTTTGCTGGTTGTTGCCGGCACCGGAAGTATTGACCTGACCAGGTGATGGCAGCCAGGGGAAAAACAAACTGATGCAGATCAGTAATATTTTAATTTGAAATGTAAAACTATTCCGGTTTTTACTGAAACTCACACGCTGATCATGAACCGGTTCTTTATCAATACCCTTCATTCAATTTTAATCGCAAAATAATCCCAACGTATAATTTAAAAGCTGAATAGTATTATCCTGACCCTGATTAATATCAACAAAAAATCGTGGGTAAGTCCTTATCCATGGTAAATATACATTTATATACTCAAAATAAACAGATTGCGCAGCCCGGGTGATCCGCTATATGGTTTTTGGCGAAGGGACGTGCCTACACAATGAGTGCAAGCATTTTCAAAAACTTTGAAGGATAAATCCCGTCGTTGATTTAACTTCGATGCGTCAATTGATACAAATTCAATATTAACAACCGGTAATTAGGGGAGGATCAAAAATTTTGTCATTTATTGAATACGGGATACTTCTATTTAATA
Organism: Cyclobacteriaceae bacterium; assembly: GCA_046703645.1. Classification (GTDB taxonomy): domain Bacteria; phylum Bacteroidota; class Bacteroidia; order Cytophagales; family Cyclobacteriaceae; genus DATDPY01. The sequence continues at coordinate 1,815 of JBJKSY010000340.1, read as the reverse complement.
ATTTCAAATTCAATTCTCCGGTTTTTGCTCCGGTTCTCTTCCGTATCGTTCGGGTAGGCTGGTCTTTCCTGGCCGTATCCGATATACTCAATCCGCGCTGAATCTATTTTATTGGACACCAGGAAATTATATACAGCCTTTGCCCTGTTCAGGGACAATTGCTTATTATAATCAGGGGATCCCTGGTTATCAGTGTACCCGCTGATCCTGATCTTGATATCAGGGTTGGATCTCATAAAACTGATGACCCTGTTAAGTTCCACGATGGACTTATCCTTCAGGTCATATTTATCAAAATCGAAGAAGATATTGTTCAGGGTCGTATTACTGCCCACTTTTATTCTTGAAAGAGGAAAATCCATGATCAGGGGTTTCAAACTGTCAGTTTTTTCCAGGTTAAAATACCGGCTGTCGAAAAGGTAGCCCGGTCGGTCGACATAGAGCGCATATTCGGATCCCTGGGTCAAAACCATCATATATTCCCCGAAAAGTGAATCTGAATAGACCTTTTCATCCAGGCTGTCGAGGTTAAGGTCCATGAGTTCAACGCTGGCCGAAAGGGGTTTGAGGGTTTCCTTATCATAGATCCTGCCCTTGACATACATGCTTCGCTTACTGACGCTGATCTCGGGGGGAATTTCAAACTGGTAGATCTTGCTGATGGGGTATCCTTCCGGTGTATAGGTGTCCTGAGAATAGTAGGCGGAAGTCCCGTCGGCCGTTACGAAAAGCGACACCTGATCGTCGGAATTGTTTACCGGATAACCCAGGTTCTTGGGTTCGGTCCACCGTCCGTTTTCATAGTTGGTGAAATACAGGTCATAGCCTCCGAACCCCGGGTATCCTTTGGAAGCGAAGTAAAGGGTCTGGCCGTTGACATGAATGAACGGTGATATTTCATCTTCAGGTGTATTGACTTCAGGGCCCAGGTTTACAGCTTTTTGCCAATCCCCTTTTTCATTCATATAGCTTACCCAAATATCTCTTTTGCCGATACCGCCCGGGCGGTCGGAGACGAAAAACAATTTTCTGCCATCGGCGGACAAGGAAGGCTGGGAATCCCAGTTTGGAGAATTCACATTCCTTCCAAGGTTTACCGGTATTGTCCAGTCTTCACCATAATGATAGGTAATATACAGGTCACAGCTTCCAAGGCCCAGTCTTCCCTGGCAGCAGGTAAAGATCATGATTTTCCCGTCAGCCGATATGGAACAGGTTCCCTCATTATTGCTGGTATTGATAAACCTGGATATAGATTTTGGAATGGTCCATCGTCCTGCATCATTCTTGGTTGAAATATAAATATCTTCATCGAACCCTGGCGCGCTGCCTGCCCGGCTGGTAAATATCAGGGTCTGCTGGTCGGCGGTTAAGACCGGGAAGTACTGCAAGGGGCCGGCATTGATGACTTCCGGCAAGGGAACCGGCTTAAACTGAACGGGGTGTTTAATGGCTTCAGCGGCAAATTCCGTATTCGATAATATTTTCCGGGCAGATTTGATGAGAGTTGCGTCAGCTTTTTCAAGGCCAAGGAATTTTGTAATATAGGTTTTGGCGCTGTCGTAATCTCCAGTCAGGAAACAGGCTTCCCCGAGGGAATAATAAACGTTCTTATATTTTACAGGGTCATTTGCAAGTTGTACCACCCGTTCAAGGTGATATTTCTGTTCGGCAATATTATTCATGACCTTATAGCAAAAAGCTATCCTGAGATGAGCTTCCAGGAAATCCGGGGCCTTTTCAAGTGCCGTCCGAAGTATCGCAGCCGCTTCAGGGTACATCCGGCGCTGGATCATTTCGGTGGTTGACTCATAT
>JBJKSY010000339.1:0-2632 GCA_046703645.1 Cyclobacteriaceae bacterium | reverse complement strand
GTAAAAGTTTCAAGCGGAATATAGTCCTTAACCAGTTTATTAAGTGAAGCCTGTACATTTTTAAAATCCACCCCTTTGTCAAGCATGACATAGGTAATAGCATCATACCAGTTATTGATGTACGAATCATTATTGCTCAACTGTGAATAGGTTGAATAAGAAATCAGGTAATCAAACTGAATGTGTGAATTCGGGGGAATATTTTCCATGACCGCCGTAACAACCAGGGGAATTTTAGAGTCATTGGTTATCAGGTTTATTTCTTTTCCGAGCGGATCGGCCTGGCTAAAAAGCTTTGTGGCGGTGTTTTCGGTAATTACCACCTTATTGGCGCCGGATAATACGAAGGGCCCTCCTCCGGATTTTAATGGAAAAGAAAATACATCGAAAACATTGCTGTCCGCCAGGTAACCATAGTTATCTCCGAATTTATTCCCATTATATTCAATCACCCCTCCTGCACCTGTAAACCTCGTCACCGACTCGACACCTTCAATATTATTGCCAATCAGGTTGGCTGTATAAGGGGATACCGTGGAAACCCTCCTGCTCCCGTTTTTCCCGTCAAGATACCGGTTGATCCGGTAGATCTCGTTTTTGTTCACATTAAACCGGTCATAGCTGTACTCATATTGGGTATACAAAACGATCAGTAAAAAACTGGCCATCCCGAGGGATAGACCAACGATATTAATTACGGAAAATACCTTATTCCTGAGAAGGATTCTCCAGGCGAACCTTAAATGATTTTGAATCATAATAAAAAATGACTGGCATTCAGGATCAACCTATCTCAATTATCGTACCTGATTTAATGGAATTAAATATGGCAAAATATGTCCATTTTATTTCATTGAATTCCCAAAATCGGACGCAGGTTATCCGGTTTCGTACATAAAAGTTATCTTAATATTAGATAAACCTGAACAAATTAAATTACCACCTTATCTAAATATTACAGGTTCATACTGAAGTGTTTGAATATTTATAAACGGAAATATTACTCTCTGCTACCATTTATTGATTCTGTAAGTTAAATGGAGAATATGACATCCAGTCAACTTCAAGTTCATAAGGATGCAGGGGCCTTTCTGTAGCGGCTGGATTAGTCTCAGGAGCCCAGTCCTTCGTACGCCAGAAATTCATCCTGTAAAGACTTTTGTTCTGCGGGATTCCCAGCTTTGAGCCATGATAATTCCATAGGACGACAGTATCTCTGGTCACAGGGCGGATCATCCACCACCTGAGCCTGTCAGGATACCAGTCAAATCCATAAGTGTAAAACCCGGTCGAGGCATTATAATCATTTATTGCCTGAATAGTTTTCGGTTGGTCCTGCTCTCCTGTCAGCGGGCTTCTTTTGCCGGAATGCCCTACACGGGTAGAATTATCGTATATAATTCCTTTGGCGAGATTTATTGATCTTCCGATCCTGCGAAGGCTGTCGCGGGGACCTGTCCATGTTCCGACATAAATAATTTCCGGATCGGCAATAAGCCATTCGATATCTATTTCGCTTAACCCCTTTTCGCGATCCATATAATAGGTAAAATACCCCACCACCGCCCCTGCATCGGGTTGAATTGATTTAACATCCGGTATTTTAAGCCTGGCGGCATAGGTGCCAAAGTAAGTAAAATGTCTGGATACGATCTCAGGTCCCCTTCCCGCCCCGGCTGAATCATCAGGGTCAAGTTTAAAAGACATTATTTTAGTTCCGGGACTGGAAGGAGAGCTTACCCCGAAAGCATATTTGAAATCTGCAGGAATCCCTGTTGTATGGTATTTAAAATATCCTGATCTGCTATGATCAAAATTTTCAATAAAGGGATTCTCAAATTTATCCTGAAGGGTGCAAGCCGAAAGGCCTGCAATAAATATAACTGAAAACAGGGATGCCAGTCTCATTATATAAATATTCATTATTACATGTCAACTTAAAAACTCCTTATCGCTCTTACCCGGTATAAATTGGATTTTGGTGATCCTGGATCCGGACCGACAATTCCTGCTCCGTTGCTGTTTCCTACCGAATAGGCATTATCCCCGTTAACTTCTGAGGATGTCCAATAATATACATAATTAGACGGTTGGATCAGAGACTGTACTAGTTTCATTTCATCTTTTGATGGCAGGTACCAGTCGTCATAACCGTTCAAAACAAGATCACTGCAGATGCGGGCTGCCGTTCCCGTATCGGAACAATTATCCACAATAGCCCGGGTGTTTTGCGCTCCTGTCCCCAGGCCGGTTCCGGTAAGGGTAATATATGTCCCCGTGCAGCCCCAGGGTGCAGACAGGCTCTGATCTGAATCAGCACATACCAGGCCACCTCCATTGCCGTCATTCCATATAACGAGACCGCCTGCGTAGGCTGATCCAATAATTTGACCCGGGTTGAAGGAAATATCATTTCCATAGGCTGTGCCAACGCTGTTCGTTGCATAGGCACGTACATGATAACCGGTTCCGGGTGTAAGGTTGATGAGAACACTTGATGACCCACTGCTGATCACATAATGGTCAGAAAGAGTTGGATTCTCATTGTTGCTCCAGCATACACCTATTTGAGTAACCGTATACCCTCCATTGTTAATTAATTTGCAACCCGAAGTAGCTTTGGTCCCGGTAA
>JBJKSY010000338.1:0-4205 GCA_046703645.1 Cyclobacteriaceae bacterium | reverse complement strand
CTTCCATATCATTATCGAGAATTGCATCCGACAATTCATAGGTTTCCTCAATGGTAAGATGCCGGAGACTTTCAAGGGTTTGCTTCCTGTCCCACGGACAATTAAGCCTCAGCTCATCCATGATGGTAAGGAGCCGGTCAAAGGCGGCAAGCTTTTTATCCCTGTTTTTATCTATGGTTTTGTTCAGCACTGGCATATTCGGACCTGGATTTTATTGAAACAATATATTTATAACTCCCGTTATTTAAATATAATTTAAATTTGGATAAAAGAAGGTTATAGGATTTTACTTTCTTATATTTAAGAAAATCCATCTTCTTTATTGAATTAATAAGATTGAAAGCGGGTTTTTTATATTATACCAGCTCAATATTGTTTATGTGTTTGGTTTCATTTACAGGAATTTTGGCGCTGACAAGATATATGACAACCAGGTATTTTGTATGTTCGGAGACATTTGCACTCTCCCCAAAAAATAAAAACAGATTATTTTAACAGGATATTTAATATAAAGAATCGGTGACTTTAATTAAATCAGTTTCAGGGATCAGGGGAACTATCGGCGGATTGCCGGGTGAAAACCTGACCCCGCCCGATATCGTCAAGTTCACATCCGCATTTGGTATCTGGACTAGAAATTCTACGGGAAATTCGAAAATTATTGTAGGCAGGGATGCGCGGCCTTCAGGTAAAATGGTTATGGATATCGTTGAGTCAACGCTGATCTCACTGGGAATGGATGTTGTCGACGTCGATCTGAGTACGACACCAACGGTACAGATAGCAGTGGAAGATGAAAAAGCTGGAGGTGGGATCATTGTAACGGCAAGTCATAATCCTGTACAGTGGAATGCGCTGAAATTATTGGGCAAATCGGGACAATTCCTGAATACCCAGGAGGCTGCAGAAGTATTTGCCCTGGCTGAAGATGATAAATTCGAATATGCTGCCATCAATAAACTGGGCACTTTCAGCCGGATAACGGACTATATTGACAGGCATATCGGGAAGATACTCAGCCTGCCTCTTGTCGATGTGGATGCTATCCGGTCAAGGAATTTCAAAATAGCTATTGATTGCGTCAATTCTACAGGAGGAATAGCGGTTCCGGCCCTCTTGAAGGCCCTGGGAGTCAACAAGATCACTGAATTCTTTTGTGATGCCAATGGTCAGTTCCCGCATAACCCCGAACCTCTCCCGGAAAATATAACCCATATCTGTTCGGAAATCAAGGCGGGTAAATTTGACCTTGGAATCGTGGTTGACCCGGATGTAGACCGTCTTGTACTGGTAACTGAAGACGGGAATCCTTTTGGGGAAGAATATACGCTGGTAGCCGTGGCCGATTATGTTCTTTCTTCAAAAACGGGAAATTCTGTTTCCAACCTTTCTTCATCCAGGGCTTTAAAGGATATAACCGTGAGAAAGAAGGGAAAATATTTTGCTTCTCCTGTAGGCGAGGCGAATGTGGTTGCGGTTATGAAGGAAAAAAAGGCCGTGATCGGCGGAGAAGGAAGCGGGGGCGTTATATATCCTGCACTGCATTATGGCAGGGATGCCCTGGTGGGGATTGCATTGTTCCTCAGCCACCTGGCCAAATCTGGGAAGTCGGTATCCATGTTGAGGGCGGGTTATCCCAGTTACCATATTTCAAAAAATAAGATTGAACTTACTCCCGGAATTGATATTGACAGAATATTGAATGAAATAAAAAATAAATACAAGAAATTCGGGATCATTGATACCGACGGGGTGAGGATTGATTTTGAAAATGAATGGGTTCACCTGAGAAAATCCAATACGGAACCTGTGATCCGGATCATTGCAGAATCCGATATGGAATCAAAATCCCAGTCCCTGGCGCAAAAACTCATATCTGATATTCGGGAAATTATTTCGGATCATAACTGAGAATGGCAATATATCTTGATAACGCTGCCACTACGAAGCCAGACCCGGCAGTGGTCAGCGAAATGCTTCCTTATTTATCCGATCATTTCGGGAATCCGTCCTCCATACATTCATTTGGAAGGGAATCAAAAGCAGCCATCGAAAAAGCACGGAAAAAGATCGCTTCGATACTGAATGTCTCACCATCGGAAATATATTTTACCTCCGGGGGTACAGAGGCTGACAATACGGCATTGATCGGACTTACGCTGACCTTTGATATCAAAACCATAATTTCAACACCGCTGGAACATCATGCGGTTCTTCATACCCTTGATTACCTGAAATCGGCTTATCCGGTGGAGGTGATCATGCTGGATATTAATGATAAAGGTGAATTCGATCCGGACCAGCTTGTATCTCTGCTTGAGCATAATCCTTCATCGCTGGTTTCCATCATGCACGGCAACAATGAGATCGGGAACGTCAGCGATATCCGGCAAATAGGCGAATGGTGCCGGGATTACGGATGTTATTTCCATTCCGATACCGTACAAACCCTGGGTAAAATTCCCGTTGATCTTTCATCAATTTCAGTCAATACGATCGCAGGTTCCGCTCATAAATTCCATGGCCCCAAAGGCATAGGTTTTTTATATGTAAACGGAAGCAAGAAGATCAGGCCCCACCTGCACGGAGGAGGGCAGGAAAGAAATTTACGGTCCGGGACTGAAAATGTTGCCGGCATTGTAGGCCTGGCAAAAGCCCTGGAACTTGCCACAGAACAAATGGAAATAAATACGCAGAAGATCTCCGGCCTGAAAGAAAGAATGATTGGTCTTCTGAACAAAAATATTCCAGGTATTATTTTTAACGGGAACTATGATGATGCAGAAAGGAACCTGTATTCGGTCCTGAATGCCAGCCTTCCGCCTTCCGATAAGCTTGATATGCTAATATTCCAACTTGACCTAAAGGGGGTTGCCGTTTCCGGAGGGTCTGCCTGCGCCAGCGGAGCCTTGCAGGGTTCTCATGTTCTGAATGCCATGAAAGCCGACCCGCAACGGCCGGTGGTCCGGTTCTCTTTCAGTAAATTCAATACGCCTGAGGAAATTGACATGGCCGCTGGAATTTTGACCGAATTATTGCAGACAGTATAATATTTATTATTTTGCCCTGGCCGGAATTTCAGATTATAACCATGCAGCCGTTGAACATAGGTGACCGGGAATATATAATCATAAATGGCGCTTTATTTCAAATCAGGTATTAGGGACGAGTGCTGGTTCCTGATTTACGGATTTTACATTAGATTTGTTCCAGTTCCGTTTTAGCTGATTCAAATAATTTTTAGCCGATGAAACTCGATTTATTCCAGGTTGACGCCTTTGCCAATGAGGCTTTTATGGGGAACCCTGCCGCTATTGTCCCTCTTGAAAAATGGCTGGATAATAAGGTCATGCAGAATATTGCCATGGAAAATAACCTCTCTGAAACCGCCTTTTTTATCCGGGAAGGGAACTCGTTCAATATCCGGTGGTTTACCCCCACTACCGAGGTAGATCTTTGCGGTCATGCTACCCTGGCCAGTGCCCATGTTATATTCAAACATCTCGGATATAAGGACAAAGAGATCGAGTTCAAGTCGAAGACCGGGATCCTGAAGGTTTTTATCGATGAAGGAAAGTATTATCTCAATTTTCCATCCTGGGCAGCCAGTCCCGCGCATCTCAATGAGAACTTGGAAGAGATCTTCGGCAGGAACCCCCAGGAGGTTTATCATTACCGCGACCTGCTACTGGTTTACAAGGAAGAAGACTTTATCAGGAAAATGAATCCCGATGTGGTCAAAATGAATGATCTTAAATACCTGGGTTGCATTGTGACAGCTCCCTCGAAGGATTATGATTTCGTTACCCGTTTCTTTGCCCCGAATGCAGGTATTCCCGAAGACCCCGTTACTGGTTCAGCGCAATGTACTCTGATACCATACTGGGCTGAGCGGCTGGGCAAAAAGAAACTGGTCTCCTTCCAGGCGTCCAAAAGAAGCGGCGTTATATACGGTGAGCTTCATGATGACAGGGTTTATATAGGAGGTTATGCAAGGGATTACCTGAAAGGCACAATCGATCTTTAACAGGTTTGGGCCTGATTCCGCATCGGCATGGGCCTATTAAGGCGAAAAACTCTTTAAATTGAATAATATCTCCTTAACTTTGCTGTTTCCATTTAATCTCTCGCATGATGATTTACAATCTTCTGAAAGGTAAAAAAGGCATCATTTTCGGGGCACTTGATGAAAAATCCATAGCCTG
>JBJKSY010000337.1:0-2242 GCA_046703645.1 Cyclobacteriaceae bacterium | reverse complement strand
GATTTATATTCCGGAAATATTTATGCGGTTTTCCGTCTTGAAGGCGATCGGAGGAATTATACTTCCAGTTCCCGGAGATCGACAGGCACCACTTTGGAGACACCTTCTTCAACCATGGTGATCCCATATATGACATCAGATGCCGACATGGTCCTTTTATTATGGGTAACTATAATGAACTGGGAATCCTTGGAAAATGTTCTGATAATATTGTTGAATTTATCGAGATTCACATCATCCAGCGGGGCATCCACCTCGTCAAATATACAGAAGGGGGCCGGTTTCATAAGGTAGATGGCGAACAACAGGGAAGTGGCGGTAAGTGTCTTTTCACCGCCGGATAACTGATTGATAGTCAATGGTTTCTTGCCTTTTGGTTTAGCGATGATCTCAATACCGGAATTCAGCGGATCGTCGGGGTTCAGAATAACGAGGTCACAGTCATCGCCTTCATTGAACAATGTTCTGAATACCTTCGCAAAATTGGATTTTATATCCTCAAAGGCATTCATGAAATTCGATTTGGCAGCCTGGTCAATCTCGTCCATGGTCGTATGCAGCGACTCCTTTGCCTTGACAAGATCTTCTTTCTGCCCGGTAATGAAATCAAAGCGTTCCTTGATCTCATTATAAGCTTCCATGGCCATCGGGTTGATGACTCCCAGCCGATCCATTTTGTCCTTCACCTGGGATACCTGGTCGCGAAGTTCATCATCGGACTGGGTTTCCTCTGATTCCTGCCCGGTTGCCATGATCACATCAAGATCGACATTGAATTCCACGGAAAGGCGTTCTTTAGTAGAAGATAAATGAAGTTTGACCTCGCTCATGCTGTTATTAAGGGCCATCAGCAGGGTATCCACCTGTTCCCTTCTATGCTGGAATTCCCTGATATGTTTTTCAAGTTCATCAATATCACCGCGTGAAGCATAATAGGATCGTTCAAATTCATTCAGATCTTTTTCCTTTTCTTCCTTTTCACCATACATCCTTACGATCTCTTCATCGTTCAGGGCTGCAGAACCTGCGATCTCATTTATTTCCTGTTCGCTTTTTCCCAGGTCCTCGGAATTATGTCTGACTCTTTCCTGGCTATTTTCAAGTGAGCTTGTTTTAAAAGATATTTCCTGCTCGAGGTTGCTGATCCTGTTTTTCTGCTGATGATACAACAAGGTTTCCTGGTTGTTGGCATTCAATTGAATCTCAACAACATTATTCTGTTCTTTAAGATCACCCTGCAGAATTTCAAGATGGTTCTGCAATTCTGTTACCCGGTTATTCAGTTGGGTTTCATTTTCTGCCAGGCTGACGATTTCAAGTTCCAGCTCGCTGATCTTTGTCTTGATATCCTCCCTCTTTACCGACTGGCTGGAAAGCATTTCGGCGTACTGTTCCTTCCGGGTTTTATATGTAACAAGAGTTTCATTTAGCTGGTTAATTTCCGATTGGAGCTGGGCTACCTGTTCCTTCCGGGTATTATTTTTTTGCTGGGAAAGTTCATGTTGCTCGGCCACAAGGTGTTGCCGGATATTATTGAGCTTCCTGTTAATTTCCTCAATTTCTTCTTTCAGCTTTTCGAGGTTTTTTGCACGACCTATCCTTTTTCCTTCGAAAAGTCCCACGGATCCACCGGAAAGACTGAAACGGCGTCGGGTCAGTTTTCCATTGGCTGTTACGAAAATTGCATCGGTATTCTGAGGCATTTCATTAATGGGTCCGTTGAACAGGTAAGTATTGTCAAGGATGTAACTGATCAGTTTGCTGTACCTGGAATCATATTCAACAATTTCCGTTGCGGGAATGCAGTTTTCATAGAAACGTATGGGAGTAGGGATAAAACCATCAAAGGCTTCCAGAATAAAGAAGTGGGCCCGTCCCTTTGAAGCTTCACTTAATAGGTTCACAGCATTATAAGCCTCAGTTTCATTTTCCACTACATAATAATTCATGTAGGGCTCGAGGTAATTCTCGATCGTTACGCGGTATTTCTCCTCGCAGGTAAGTATATCGGAAAGCAGAGGAGCATTTTTGCCCCAACCTTTTTCCTTTTTAAGGAACCGGATTGCCTCAGGGAAACCTTCGAGATTATCAACCAATGATTTGATCAGGTTAAATTCATTCTGCCGGGAATCGAGGTTGCGGTTTGTGTCGCTCATTTCCTCCCTGATCACTTCAATGGTCTTTTCAGTCGATTCAATCCTTAGCAGGTTCTCCTCTTCGAGTTTAATCACCCTTTCAAGAT
>JBJKSY010000336.1:0-1375 GCA_046703645.1 Cyclobacteriaceae bacterium | reverse complement strand
ACTTTTATTCGAAAAGCAAAAAATTACTGCTTCCATTGTAATTTTATTAAAATTTTATTGCTTTTAAGATTAAATTTTCCTGATTATTAATAAATTGCATTGATTTTGGGGCTGTTCTGCCTGCCGGGAACGGCAAAGTTGTCAATTATGTCAGATTTCAAGGTAATTGTGCTTTACGCCAGTATTGATGATGAACCTTCGGGGGAGCTTAAGATCCGCTGGGTTTCTGAGTTTGCAAGGCTGATTACGATGCTAGTGAATAAGTTATTGGGAAATCCTGTCGAGGTGATCAAGTTATCAGAATATGAGATTGAACCGGACACTTTTCAATATAAGCCGGCAGTCATTCTCCCTATACTTTCCAAGAATTTTTTCAAATCGCCTTTGTTAAGCGGTTACCTGGAAGTAATTCATTCGGAGATTACTAGAAAATCCAGAAATAATGATCCTTCGGTTTTTTTCCTGGTACAGAAAAATAAAATTCTTTCGAATGATGTGCCGTCTTCACTTATTAATTCAAGGATATTTTATTTTTTTAAAACCGATGCAGTTACGGATTACATCACCGAATACAGACCCTATAATCCCGATGATACAGAAAATATTTTCTGGCTCAAGATTTATGATATAGTATATGAAATTAAAAAGTTCATACAGGCTAATCGGTCATCACTGGCATTGGCAGAAGACCTTGTAGGGCAGATGAGCCTGAAATCAGTATACGTCGCCCAGGTGGGCCTCGATCTTGAAAACCAGCGTGAAAGTGTTATGCGCGAAATTATCAGGAACGGGTACAATGTATATCCTAACATTAACCTCGCTGATAATTACAATACGCTTGAGCTGCAGGTCAAGGAGTCATTAAACCATTGCAGCATTTCGGTACACCTGATTGGCGAAGATGCCGGAAAACTCATTAAGGACAGGGGGTTGACAATGGTAGAAATCGAGAACATGCTCGCCTCTGAACATAGCCGGAGAGTTAATGATAATGAAGACATTAAGATGAGAAACCGTTTTCGAAGAATTATCTGGCTTTCAGATAAGATGGAAACACTTTCAGTCAAACAAAAACTATTCATAGAAAATATCAAGCGGGAATTCGCTAATATAAAAAATACCGATATTCTGACCATGCCCGTTGAAGAGCTTAAAGGATATATAATACAAATGCTGGATCAGGCCATGATTTTTGATAAAGAGAATGTTTTTAAACGTGAAAGCAACAGGAAACTGATTTATATAATATGTGATCCTGCTGAATATGAATCCTGTAAAACGATCGGCGGTTTTCTCCAGGAATATGGCTTCGATGTTATATTTTCCAATTTTGAAGGTGAGTTCCTGAAAATCCGTGACATCCATCATAAGAATT
>JBJKSY010000335.1:0-7952 GCA_046703645.1 Cyclobacteriaceae bacterium | reverse complement strand
AGGTTTTGTAGGACCCGTTGTTATAGGTGAATGTGGAAGCAAAGGGACCGCCCCCATTTTGATCCGGGCTATAGGAAGAAATGTGGCCATTGGTATAACTCACATAATAAACGTCACCGTTATCGGTTGTAAAATTGTTAATGGTATTATCTGAATTGTAATTGAAGGTAATCGTACCCGTTCCCTGTAACTGAACTTTTTGTATCCTGTTGCTGAGGTCGAAGGTGAAGAAATCCTGCAGGCTCGGGGGGTTATAGCTGCTGTATTGTGAATAAACGAACAATGAAGGAAGATACAGGATTTTAGGGGGATTCTTATCTTTCTTGCAGCCGGTTACAATCAGCGCTATCCATGTCGTCAACATTAATACCTTTTTCATTTTGCCTGATTTTTTAGTCTGAAATATCTTAACTATTTTAATTATTCCTGCCTGGGCCGATCCTGCAATAACAACACGAAATACTCCTGGCCGAACCTCAATAATGCATTTAAAAATCGAGGATGTATCCATTTTTGTAAAGATTATGGGGATAAATTCCCGGGAACGAATAAAGGTTATAACCCGAAAAAACTGACTTATTTTGAAAGGCAAAAAAAAACAGCCGATTTATAGGCTATTATAAAACGAAATATGTACTCGGTAGGGGAATCGAACCCCTGTTGCAAGGATGAAAACCTTGTGTCCTAACCCCTAGACGAACCGAGCATCCTGTAAAAGAACTATTTCAATTCCCGTTCCCGGCCTGGCACAATAAAGAAAAAATCATTTGATCATAGTTTTTTCTTTATTACCTACCGCTTCCCCTTTCACCTTTTTATCCTCTTTTTGCGCTTTTTTATACTTTGAAAAGCGGAATTCAGTGATGAAAAGAACTTTTAAGTCATATACCTCCCTAAAAGTGGTGCAAATATAGACCCTCACCAAATCTTTCCAAAATTCAAAGTTCAGAAAATTCGGCTTTCTTCACAATTATTTAATAAAAACAAGTTCCGCCAGTGTTGATTTTCGGAGGATTGGGGATTATTTTTGAGCATTATTTTTTATCAACCTAAACTTTATTGAAATGTCAAAAGTTAAGATCGGAATAAACGGTTTTGGAAGGATCGGAAGACTTGTATTTCGTGTTGCAGAAAATGATCCGGATGTAGAAGTTGTAGGCATTAATGACATACTCGATGTCGATTATATCGCCTATATGCTTAAATATGATTCGACACATGGCAAATTCAAAGGCTCGATTGAAGTAAAGGACGGAAAATTGATTGTGAATGGCCGCGCTATCAGGGTTACCTCGGTAGCCAACCCCGCTGAACTGAAATGGGATGAGATCGGCGCCGATTATGTTGCCGAAGCTACAGGGATCTTCCTTACCAAGGAAAAAGCCGAAGGTCACCTGAAAGCAGGTGCCAAAAAAGTGATCATGACTGGACCTTCAAAGGACGATACACCTATGTTCGTAATGGGTGTTAATCATAAAAAATATGAGAAAGGCATGAATTTCGTATCCAATGCCTCTTGCACTACCAACTGCCTCGCCCCGCTTGTAAAAGTTGTCAACGACAAATGGGGAATCGAAGAGGGCCTTATGACTACGGTTCATGCCACTACCGCTACCCAGAAAACCGTCGACGGACCTTCCAAGAAGGACTGGAGAGGCGGTCGCGGAGCCGGTCAGAACATTATACCTTCTTCAACAGGAGCCGCAAAAGCCGTTGGAAAGGTAATCCCCGAACTTAACGGGAAACTGACAGGTATGTCATTCAGGGTTCCCACTCCCAATGTTTCCGTTGTGGACCTTACCGTAAGACTGAAAAATCCTGCCACTTATGAAGAAATCAAGGCTGCCATGAAGGAAGCTTCGGAAACCACCCTCAAGGGAATAATGGGTTATACCGAAGACTCTGTTGTTTCTACCGATTTCAACGGTGATCCAAGAACGAGCATTTTCGATGCAGGAGCCGGGATCCAGCTCAACCCCACCTTCCATAAGCTGGTTGCCTGGTACGACAACGAATGGGGCTACTCCACCAAAGTTGTTGACCTGATCAAGCATATGGCCGTTACCGATGGCGTATTGAAATAAACCAATATAAAATTCATGAAAAGCGGATAGTGCTAACTATCCGTTTTTTTTTGCCTGTTCCGCACGCCAGAACTGATCGTCGTATTTCCTGCTGAACGGGATGAAATAATGCTTTTTACGGAAAGGTTCCGCCTGTTTCATCATATTGAAGCCGCAACCGCTGACCAGCCTGTCTGCATAAGGGAAATAATTGTTTACCGGGCATAAATCTGATGTATACAAACCTTCTCCCCCGGAATAATCCTGTGAAATCACGAAGATATCCGGCTCGATCCCATCATTAACGGACATGTCCCTTGCGTAATTTAACAGGATATCGACCTCCGAACCCGGAGTGGAATGAATAATAAACCACTTTTCCTTATCCGATTTCCGTGCCAGTATGTTCCCGGGATCCGCAGGACGGTCAGGATAGGATAAATCAATCTCTTTTATCATGCCTGAATTTTTTTCTGCAAAGCTCATATGAGCGTCCTCCAGGGGTTCAAGGATAAGGGTCCGGCTGAAATGAACACGACTTTGAATCTTTTCATTATAGCTCTTCCATTTCATCCTGCGGGTCAGGTATATGATCCCGGCATTCCGCCAGTTCACATTATTCAGTTCCCCGAGAATGCCCACTGGAAAAGTATCGATCACAACGGAGCCCGGCATCGTCCTGTCGATAATTTCCTGCATGTATTTTTGAAGAATTTCACCATGATTTTCCAGCTCACGGGGAATCGATATAAGGTTATTGGCAGGAAAATGCCTGCCTGCATAGGGTGAAGCG
Organism: Cyclobacteriaceae bacterium; assembly: GCA_046703645.1. Classification (GTDB taxonomy): domain Bacteria; phylum Bacteroidota; class Bacteroidia; order Cytophagales; family Cyclobacteriaceae; genus DATDPY01. Next base: position 5,096 of record JBJKSY010000335.1, on the reverse strand, counting down.
GTAATTACTTTATAATCCGTGGCTCCTGCCATCGATAAGTAAGCCTCAGCGCGCACAAGATGACCCAGGCCGCCACCCATGGCATAGTACAAAAGCATGTCTATTGATCTTTCAGCAGCACCTCCATGATGAGCACCATCTGCTGATCAGCGGGGATATCTTTCAATGTCAGGATAGCGAAAACAGGATTCTTGGAAGGTCCGGAGATCATCAGTGTCCTGGACGGAGATTTTACAATCACCGGAATAGTCCCTTCTCCAAGATCAAGGTTTTCCACCAATGTATCGTTTTTCTTTATGACTGCCGATTCACCCTTCTGACTGATCTCATAGGCATCTTTCATTTCTTCGTTATTGGCCAGCTTGATCTTGCTGTTCTTATATTTTACTTTCCATAAAAGCTGACCGGTCGGCGTTCTCAGCTTGAACCCATCGTCGCTATATTTAATTTCATATACAGTCTGGTTTGAGGGATCACGGTATTTGCTTTTACCGTTTTTCTCCACACGCCGCAATGAAGTATTGTCCAGTTTAAAATACAATTGACTGCCCAGGTCGATTTCTCCTACGGAAACATTATTCTGATCGTTAAAGTAATATATGTTCTGCGGCTGAGCTTGTCGGGACGATTGCTGCGGCTGGGCGCTTACCGGCTGGCCAGGGTTCTGGTTCTTCCTGCCGCCGGAACATGACACCAGGAGAATGAAAGCCGTCCATTTAAACCATGGATTTCCGATGATCTTTTTCATAGCGGAGTAATTCAAGAAATGCCTGAAGTTCTTTTTCACTGTTATAATTATTTTGGATATGGTTTTTCAATTTTTCACCGGTCACCCTTCTTTGATCAGGCAGCTTCTCGAGATAATCAAGAAGCAGTGATTCCAGTTGATGACTGTCGCCGGGATAAAACAAAAGATTTTCATCGAGCCCGGCCAGGATATCCTTCATCCCTCCTGCCTCGGAAGCAATTACGGTTTTACCAAGTGCGGCTGCTTCAAGCAATACATTCGGCATGCCTTCGTAATGAGAAGGAATAACAACCAAATCGCAGGCCGCATAATATTTGATCAACTCGTTGCGGTCAAGGAAAGGAAGCAACTGAAAACTGATTTCCAGATTCGTCATCGTTTCCTGAAGCGAATCTTCATAATCTCCGGCTAGTAAAAGGAAGAAACTGGAAGCAATTACGGGTTTTCTGAAACAATCCAGCAATATTTCCAGTCCTTTTTTTTCCTTCAGCTGTCCAAACATTCCGATGCATATAAGATGACCATCGAGATGATCGCCTCTCCATTTATCGGCAAATATCTGTTCACTGGGATAACTGGTCCAGTCCTGGGTCCGGATCCCGTTGGGCGTATAGCTTATATTCAGGCCGGGGTATAACTTTTTACATTTCATCATCTGGTCACGGGTGACACAACCCACGGTTTCCGAAGCCATTAGTGCATCTTCCAGCAATGATTTTCTGCGCGGATTGAACAGCGAAGCGTCAAAGTCGTTGCCGCGCAACAGGGTGATCAGGGGAACTTCCAGCCACCTGGCAAAAACCGGCCCCGTGATCAGAGGCATATAACCACCGAAACTCACTATTTTACCGAAGGCATAGGGAAAGCGATTAATATAATTCCAGCAAAGGTTGGCGGTATGGGATTCATTTTCCGTAACAGGGATAGCCGTATAAGTTCCGTTAACAAGCGTATCGGTTTTAAAAGGCTCCTTCCTGTTAGTGAAATGGATTATATGGATCTGTATCCCGAAATCCCTCAATCCATAGATGATCCTGTCACAAGATTGCGCCATCCCTCCCCGGCTTGGCGGGTAATTTTCCGTAAGCCAGAGCAAAGCCTGAGGTTTTTGCGGCAGCATTAACTGTCAAGGAAAGTATCCTGGGTGGTAGAATCAGGGTAATATCCTGAGGTACGGGTAAACCCGGAATAATCGCTTACACCGAAATATGTACCTCCCCATACCATAAACGGAACCATTGTAAATCCGTCATCAACCGGTACCTGTTGCCCTTCGACTGGTTCCGGGGCGGTTGCAGGAGGTGCCATATTTACTTTCTCCGGCAACTGGGCGTCGGGTTTCACCTGCACCAGTCCGTATAGTTCCTCGACGGATTTGAGGAATTCATCAACACTCACGATCTCTTCGATCTTCTGGGATTTTGATTTTACCTTCAGTTTGCAGATAATGGCATCGGCAGTTTCTTCAAGACGGGCCGATGCAGCAGATCCGTTTTTCACCATGTAATATTTTTTGGGGAAGACCAGTCGGATAAAATAATACCGGGCCACCTTATCCTTATGTTTGATCTTTGTTTTCCCGACATTATGTTTCACGATCCTCATTGACCGGATATCGTCGCTGAGAATAAATTCCATGGTGGTCTCATCGAGCAGCTTCACCTTACCGATGATATATTTCGGTTCGTAAAGCTTGACTGTATTTTCGAATTCCTGGTACCGTTTCTCCGGATCTTTCTTTATCGGGTTCCGGAGATCAAGCTGGAGGGAAACATCCGTTTTTTCCCCGGCCTTATCCACAAGCACATATAATAAGGGCATCAGGAAAATCCGGAGGTGGTTTGTCAGGTCGAGATGCACAAGCTTGGAATTCACGCGGATGGCTTCCGCCATTACAAGCACGGCAATCACGATGATTATAACTCCGACCAGGGGGATCCAGAAAGCAATAAAAACCGAAGCAACGATCGTTATGATCGATATGGTGATCTTGGTTCTGTTCTTCTTTCGTGCTTCATCGCCGATCTCATCGTAGAGTGCGGTATTTTTCAGGAAGGCGATCCATTCCCTCAGGGGCAAGGTAAGGCTTATCTGTTTTTCATTGATAAACCGTTGCTGGTCCTTTGAAAGGCCCTGGTAAAACTTTATGGCTTTTTTTACACTCATGTCTTTCGGATTTAAGCTGCAAATAATTTATGATGTCGGTAAAGTTGAATAAGCCTGTTTTTTAAGGTCGTCCATGAATATCCCGCATTCACGGTATCCATAGCATTCCTTCCCAACCGGGCGGCATAATCCGGATCGTCAAGCAGTTTCAGCATTCCCCGAGATAATTCGGAAGGGCGATCGGGACGTACAAGGTGGCCATCGTATCCCCGGGTGAGGATCTCCCTTACCACCGGCAGGTCTGACGCCACCACCGCCCTGGCCTGGACCATCGATTCAAAAATCTTTAATGGTGAACACCCCTGCAGGATATTGCGGGAGGTTTCCTTAAGGGGGGCCACGGTAAACAGCGACCGGTCAATAACATAGCCCAATCTTTCCTTGTCGAGCTGGTGGTGCCATTGAATTCTGTCAATGACGCCACAATCCTCAGCAAGCTTTATATAAGGCTTTGAGAATTTTTCACGTTGCGAACTGCAAATTACCAGATGGGTGTCTTTAATATCGCTTACCAGTCGAAAAGCTTTGATCAGGGTGTCTATACCCTGCCAGAGTTGCAGCGCGCCGAAATACAGGATGAAATTTTCCGGTAAACCAGGCACCGGAACGGTAACAGCCGGAGGTTCCGCTCCATTGGGAATCACCCGGATCCTTGATTCTTCTATTCCGAGAGAAACAATGAAATTTTTAATGGTCAGCGATGGACAAATTATCAAGTCGGACCTGAGAAGACAATGCATCTCCAATTCCTTAATCTTACGAAGAGTTTCTTTTCCCAGGTCAGGATACCGGTAAGGCAGTTCTATGGAAGGGAAGCCGTTAACTTCGAAAATATTCATCCACGATTTCCCTGATTCAAGAACCGGTAACCCGCTCCAGATAGCCCTGTATGGCGCGAACTCAAAGGGCCGGGTGGCTTTCAATATATCACGCAGCGAGGCCGAATACCGGCTTCCGCGGTCAAGGTAATGTTCGACCTGTTCCCCGAAAAACCTGTACCCGATACGAGGGTCATTATTATTGATCTCTTCTCCCTGAAGTGTGCAGACAAGTACAGGCGAGATAGAGGATGCCAGCGCATCTATCATATGTCCGATATGCGTGGAAGCCCCCTTAGCGGAGGGATGAATTTCAAAAGCTGCGTATAGGGAATGAAAACTCATTCATAATGTTGATACGGGCACAATATAAGCAATACCTCCGAAGCAAAAAAATTCATAACAAAATCTTATCGGAGGAAAGAAGGGTAACACCTGCTTCGATTAATTCTTTCATAGAAAGATCAAAATCATTTTTGTGAAGGTTCACCGCCCTGGTGGCATCCCTAATTACGCTTGTCGCAAATCCTTCACTGATACTATCCAGGGCAGTGAATTTGACGCAATAATCGGCAGCCAGCCCAACCACAGTGACTTCATCCGTATGGATTTTCCGAAGGTAGTCAGAAAGGCCGGTTGATTTGCGATGCCCGTTGTCAAAAAAGCCGCTATAGGAATCGATTTCAGGGTCAGTTCCCTTGACGAATATTTTTTTTATATCTTTCTGGTCCAGTTTCCGGGAAAACTCAGCGCCGTGGCTATTCTGTACGCAATGTACTGGCCATAAAATCTGTGGCAGGCCATTCATGTCGATCACATCGCCGGGTTTTTTATTCTGATGGTTAATTGCAAAGCTTTTATGATCTGCCGGGTGCCAGTCCTGCGTGGCAAGCACAATGTCAAAATGCGGAATCAGCCGGTTGATCACCGGTATAACCTTGTCCCCGTCAGGTACAGGAAGTGCCCCGCCCGGAAGAAAATCATTTTGAATATCTACGACAATCAGAGCTTTCATGAAAGGCCCAGGCAATGATATATCCGTTTAAGCTCTTCCGCACCAAGATCAAAAAAATCGATTACATTAAGCTTTGCCAGGATAACGTGGCTCTTTAATTTCAATATTGCTTCATCCAGGATCCCTTGATGGTCGAACGCCATTTCAGGAATATCGTTTATAGAGAACCAGGATACATTTTCAGCATCCGACAAAGCTTTTGCTTCGACAGGATCATGTTTTTTGAGGAAGGTGTAATAAGCGATGGTAATCGTCCTCCCCCTCGGGTCACGGTTGATATCGCCAAAGGCGCCAATCTCCTTAAGCGTTTCGATCTTCACCCCTGTTTCTTCTTCAAGCTCGCGAATTG
>JBJKSY010000334.1:0-32995 GCA_046703645.1 Cyclobacteriaceae bacterium | reverse complement strand
GCTTCAACCTGCGCATCATGTGATGCCAGTGATTCAAATTTATTGGGGGCGGATACAAAAGGATGTCCCGTATGATCGGCTATCTTATTGGCTACCTTTTCAGCATTTCCTTTTGGTGTATTGAGGCCAGTCCCGACAGCGGTCCCACCTAAAGCCAGCTCAGAAAGATGATTCAATGTATTTTTCAGCGCTTTGATCCCATGATCAAGCTGTGATTCATAACCGGAAAATTCCTGCCCCAGCGTAAGAGGGGTCGCATCCATAAAATGAGTCCTTCCGATCTTAACAATATTTTTTAATGCAACGGATTTCCGGTGCAGGGTTTCGTGAAGTTTTTCAACCCTGGGTATCGTGTGTTCTACAAGAATTTTATAGGCAGCAATGCTCATAGCCGTGGGAAAGGTATCATTGGATGACTGGCTCTTGTTAACATCATCATTGGGATGGACTTTTTTTACTGTGTCCCCGAGTGAACCTCCAAGCAATACATGCGCACGGTTGGCAATTACTTCATTTACATTCATGTTCGATTGGGTCCCGGAACCGGTCTGCCATACCACAAGGGGAAACTGGTCATCCAGTTTACCATTAAGTATCTCGTCACAAACTTTGGAAATAATATCTGCTTTTTCCTTCGGCAAAACTCCAAGTTCGAAATTCGTAAGCGCAGAAGCCTTTTTCAGAATGGCAAAGGCCCGAATGATTTCAACCGGCATACGCATATTTTCGCCGCCGATCGGAAAATTCTGCTTTGACCTTTGTGTCTGGGCACCCCAGTATTTCTCTGCAGGAACTTCCACAAGTCCCATCGTGTCCTTCTCAGTTCTTGATTTCTTTTCCATAAAAATTTTTATTATTTCTGTAAAATCATATAAAAAATTCACAAGGTCCCGTTCTGAAAGAATCGATCAGGATCTCAATATATTACTCTCAAAAATACTTTCTTTTCTTCAGTTGAACAGAAATTTTACAACCTCATCAAGCTTGGTTGCCTCCTGTAACTCAATATTGAATTTTTTGCCTTTCCCTATCTTGTTGTACCGGGAAAGAACAATAGTTTCAAAGCCCAGTTTTTCAGCTTCGGTAATACGGCCTTCAATCCTGCTCACCGGTCTTATTTCACCTGTAAGTCCCACTTCGGAAGCCAGACAGATCTTCGGATCGATCGGTCTTTCCAGGTATGATGACAAAATAGCCATGCAAACGGCCAGGTCGATAGCCGGATCCTCAATCCTTAAACCACCTGCAATGTTCAGGAATACATCCTGGGTGGCCAGCCTGAAACCTCCACGCTTTTCCAGCACCGCCAGCAACATCTGTAGTCTTCGGTGATCATACCCTGTAGAACTGCGTTGAGGAGTTGCAAAGGTTGCAGTACTTACAAGTGCCTGGGTCTCGATCATTAGGGGTCTAATCCCTTCCAACGTGGCTCCTATGGCTACCCCGCTTACCGGTTTTTCCCGGTGAGTCAACAGGATCTCCGAAGGATTTGTAACTTCCCTGAGCCCGTTTTCCATCATCTCGTATATCCCAATTTCAGAAGTGGAGCCAAACCGGTTTTTCATACTTCGCAATATCCTGTAAGTCGTATTGCGTTCTCCCTCGAACTGCAATACAGTATCAACTATATGTTCCAGAACTTTAGGACCCGCCAAAGTTCCCTCTTTTGTAATATGACCGATTAACATGACGGGCGTTCCGGATTCCTTGGCGAATTTCATGAATTCATTGGCACAGAACCGCACCTGGGAAATGGAACCGGGAGCCGATTCAATGGAATCTGAGAAAAGAGTTTGAATTGAATCAATGATAAGCAAACCGGGCCCTATATTACCAATTTCACGGAATATGTCATCTATATTCGTCTCATTCAGAAGAAAACAGTTCTGCTCCCCGTAGCCGAAGCGGTCTGCCCTTGATTTTATCTGCTCAGGACTTTCTTCGCCTGAAACGTATAGGACAGGAGTTCCTATCATTTTAAGGGCAACCTGTAATAAAAGAGTGGATTTTCCAATCCCGGGTTCACCGCCGATCAGGACTACTGAACCTGTAACCAGCCCGCCGCCCAATACCCTGTTGAATTCCCCGTTCTCCAGTTGTATCCTCCTGTAAACTTCTGAATCAATGTCGTTGATCAGCCTGGGTTTGTTTTTTACCTGCTGACCTTCTCCTTTCCACGAAGAAGAAGGTGATGTTTCAGCCTGGATAAGCTCTTCTACATAACTGTTCCATTCACCGCAGGCCGGGCATTTTCCAATCCATTTGGGAGATTGAGCCCCGCATTGCTGGCATATAAAAATTGTCTTAGCCTTTGCCACTCCGTAAATGATTTAAAGTATAAAAGTTAACAGGAATTGATATAAATGAAAATTCAGGGCCCGGAATAAAATAATTTCCAGGATATTTCAAAGGGTTGCAGGCTGACCAACCTAAAAAAAGGTATTTAAACCCGGGGCAAGCCCTGAGCCTAATTTTCTGGAGCAGAACTCCGGGGAATTACACCAAACCCATCTCGTCCGTAGTAGCGGAACGGGAAGCTGGAATTAAAAAAATGACGTAAAATTACGTCATTCTCATTTGCATGACGTATATTTACGTCAAAAAGATGACTAAAATTGAGTTATTTGATGAGGAACTTCAAACCGTTTCTTCCTATTTCAAAGCAATGGGCCACCCCGCCCGTCTTGCGATCCTCAATTATTTAATTACAACAGGTGTTTGCATTTCAGGCGATATATCACAGGAGCTGCCGCTCAGTCGTACAACCGTCAACCAGCATTTAAAAGAATTAAAAGATATAAACATGATCAAAGGCGAAATTGAGGGTTCCCACGTCAACTATTGTCTGAATACTAAAACCATTTCACAGATCATTCCCGTTATGGAATCCTTTCTTGAAAAATTGAAGTCAGCCAGGAATACAAATTGCAATTGAGATGAAAATACTGATTTTATGTACGGGCAACAGTTGCCGCAGCCAGATGGCGCAGGCTTTTCTTCAATCCTTCGATAAAAGGCTTGAGGTTCATTCGGCAGGTACTGAACCCGCGGAAAAAATCAATGCCAGGGCAGTAGAAGTTTTAATGGAATCAGGCATCAACATCACAGGACGGATCCCTCAATCGGTTGAAAGGTACCTCTCTGAATCATGGGATTATGTAATTACCGTTTGCGATCATGCCCGTGAGACCTGCCCTGTATTTCCCGGAAGGGTTAAACATCGTCTTCATATAGGATTTGATGACCCGTCCCAGGCGTCCGGTACTCCTGAATATATTGATCATGAATTTCATCGCGTCAGGGACGAAATCAGGGATTCATTTTTCAGTTTTTACAAAGAATCACTTTTACCTGAATTGAATCAGGACTTAACAGTTTAAATGAATTATAAATCATAATTCAAATTCCTATGAAAAATAATAGCCGACAATTAGGATTTTTTGACCGTTTCCTCACAATTTGGATCTTCCTGGTCATGTTCTTCGGGGTAACAGCCGGATATCTTTTTCCTTCTCTCGCGGCATACTGGAATTCCTTCAGCCATGGAACTACCAACCTGCCGATTGCCATAGGGCTCATCCTTATGATGTATCCCCCCCTCGCGAAAGTGAAATATGAAAAACTCACGTTGGTATTCAGAAATTTAAAGCTGACAGGTCTGGCTCTTGTACAAAATTGGATAATTGGACCCCTGGTCATGTTTTTATTTGCCATAGTGTTTCTTCATAATCATCCCGGGCTTATGACCGGTGTAATACTGGTAGGTCTGGCACGATGTATAGCAATGGTATTGGTATGGAATGATCTCGCCAGGGGAGACTCGGAACTGGCGGCCGGACTGGTGGCATTGAATGCTCTTTTCCAGGTCTTATTCTATTCCGTTTATGCCTATATTTTCATAACGTATTTACCGCCTTTGTTCGGGTTCCATGGCGCTCTTGTCAGGATCTCGATGGGGGAAATTGCAAGGACAGTTCTTTTTTATTTAGGAATTCCTTTTCTGGCGGGTCTCCTCTCAAACCTGATACTCAGGTCCACGAAAGGCAATGACTGGTATTATAAAAAATTCATCCCTGGAATTTCCTGGCTTACTCCTGTGGCTTTATTATTTACAATTTTTATCATGTTTTCTTTAAAGGGCGAAAAAATAGTAACCCTTCCTATGGAAGTGATCCTTGTAGCTGTTCCCTATATTCTGTATTTCAGCCTGATGTTCTTTGTTACTTTTTTTGCGGCAAAATGGATGGGGGCAGGATATGAAAAATCTACTACAATTGCCTTTACCGCCGGAAGCAACGATTTCGAATTGGCAATCGCAGTCGCCGTAGCGGTATTCGGTATTAATTCGCAGGCGGCATTTGCAACGGTGATTGGTCCCCTGATTGAAGTGCCCGTACTTATTCTTCTGGTGAACGTGGCCAATAAATTTCACGATATGTTCTTTCTGGAAACATCCCGGTGATTTCATGAATTCCTGATCCCAATCATATCCGGAAATAATCCCGGACATAAATTTTATTCTGCCGAATTCAATGTATTTTTAAATAGTAATTATTTTTACGATTCACTTAAAATTCAAATCCATGTCCAGAGCCTATAATTTTTCAGCCGGTCCCGCCGTACTCCCCGAACCGGTCCTTCTTAAAGCCAGGGAAGAATTAACCGATTATCATAATTCCGGAATGTCGGTTATGGAGATGAGCCACCGTTCCAAGGAATTTACAGCAATCATTGAAGGAGCAGAAGCCAATCTCAGGAAATTAATGAACATACCCCAGGATTATAAAGTGCTTTTTCTTCAGGGTGGTGCATCAAGCCAGTTTGCAATGGTTCCTCTTAACCTTTTCTCATCCAGAAAAAAAGCTGATTATGTTAATACCGGGCAATGGTCCAAAAAAGCAATTTCAGAAGCAAAACGTTACGGTAATATTCATGTTGTGGCTTCTTCAGACGATAAGACATTTACGTATATCCCTGAGCTGAAAAAAGAAATGTTTGATCCGGAAGCGGATTATGTTCATATCACTACCAACAATACTATTTACGGTACAACCTATCCTGTATTGCCTGAAACCGGGAATGTTCCCCTGGTAGCCGATATGTCATCCAATATTCTCGGACAGGTTTATGATGTTTCGAAGTTCGGCCTGATCTATGCCGGAGCCCAGAAAAATATAGGACCTGCAGGTTTGACTATTGTTATTATCCGAGAATCTCTGCTGGGACATGCCCTGGATATCACACCGACCATGTTCAATTATTCGATCCATGCAGAGAATAAATCTCTCTACAATACTCCTTCCTGCTTTGCTATTTACATGGCAGGACTGGTATTCGAATGGGTATTGGATCTGGGCGGAGTGGCCGCCATGGAAAAGATCAACCGTGAAAAAGCCTCCTTATTGTACCATTTCCTGGATAATTCTAAATTGTTCAGATCAACAGTAAAGGATCCTTTCCGGTCCATTATGAATGTGCCGTTTGTTCTGCCATCCGATGAACTGAATGATAAATTCATTAAAGAAGCAACAACACAAGGGCTTAAAACGCTGAAAGGTCACCGGACTGTAGGAGGCATGAGGGCAAGTATATACAATGCCATGCCGCGTGAGGGAGTGGCAAAACTGGTTGAATTCATGGGTAAGTTTGAAAAAGAAAACAGTTGATTATCGGAAGATGTATAAGATCCAGACATTAAATAAAATTTCCCCTTCAGGATTAAATCTCTTTTCACTGGAACACTATGAGATTGCATCTGATATTTCCAATCCGGATGCCATTGTCGTCAGGAGCTTCAAAATGAATGATATGCAATTTCCTGATAATCTGCTTGCCATTGCGCGGGCGGGTGCAGGAGTCAACAATATACCCGTTGACCGGTGTACGGATTCCGGAATCGTGGTATTCAACACACCCGGGGCAAATGCGAATGCAGTAAAGGAGTTGGTCCTGGCAGGTTTGCTTGTTTCGTCCAGGAAAATTGTTGAGGGTATCCATTGGGTAAAATCCCTGGAAGATAAAGGTGAAGAGGTTGCCAAACTCGTCGAACAGGGAAAATCGCGGTTTGAGGGACCCGAAATTTCCGGAAAGACATTGGGTGTAATCGGTCTTGGAGCCATTGGTCATAGAGTAGCCAATACCGCCTTGGATCTTGGCATGAACGTGATTGGCTTTGATCCCTATCTTTCAGTGGAATCCGCCTGGAGTATGTCGCAGGATGTGCAGAAAGCAAAGGGTCTCGATCATCTGCTGAGCGAATCCGATTATATAAGTCTGCATGTTCCTTTGGTCGATTCTACCCGGGATTTCATTGATCGTTCAAAATTCCAGATCATGAAGAACGGGGTCAGAATTCTGAATTTCGCCCGTGGCGGATTGATAAAAACTTCCGATTAATTTGAAGCGCTTGATAATGGAAAAGTGAATTGCTATGTCACTGATTTTCCCGACGGGGAACTTGTTAAACATCCAAAGGTTATTTGCGTTCCGCATTTAGGTGCTTCAACACCGGAGTCGGAAACCAATTGTGCCGTTATGGCGGTGAACCAGGTTAAAGATTATCTTGAGAACGGGAATATTAAAAATTCCGTCAATTTTCCTGAAACGGAGATGAACCGGAACGGTGGTACTCGTTTATGCATCGTCAATAAGAATATTCCTAAAATGGTGGGTCAGATCACCACGGTTCTTGCCAATGAAGATATCAATATCGAAGATATGCTGAATCGTCACCATGCCGATATTGCCTACAATATTATTGATGTGAACCAGGATATTTCCCCGAAACAACTCGAGATCATTAAAAATATAAAAGGAGTTATAAGGGTACGCGTCATACCGGCAGTATAATTTAAACTCATGGCAGTTCTTAAACCCTTCCGCGCTTTCAGGCCACAGCCGAAGTACATAAAAGAAGTTGCTTCCCGGCCCTATGATGTCATTAATACCCCGGAAGCTAAAATCGAAGCGAAGGGGAAGCCCTTATCTTTTCTGCATGTCGTAAAACCGGAAATTGATTTCCCGGATGATATGAATCCTTACGGTCCTGAAATTTATATTAAAGGTCGTGATAATTTCAAAAAACTCTGCAAAGACGGGACATTCTTCCAGGATACTTCTGAAAGTCTCTACATCTATATGCTTGAAATGAACGGTAAACAGCAGACCGGAATTGTCGGTTGTGCTTCTATCGATGACTATTTCAGCAATGTAATCAGGAAGCATGAATTGACAAGACCTGACAAGGAGGAAGACCGGGTGAACCATATCAGGATTTCTGAAATGCAGGCGGAACCTGTCTTTTTTTCATATCCCTATCACGCAGAACTTGATGTCATCCTTAAGGAAATTAAAAAGGGTCCTGCTGAATATGACTTTCTTGCCGATGATTCCATCAGGCATGCTGTATGGCGTGTCAGTGACAAAATAATGATAGGGAGGATCGTATCCTTATTTAACGGGATTCCTAATACCTATATCGCTGACGGGCATCACCGGACCGCCGCCGCCGCGATTGCCGGAAAAGAATTCAGGGGTAAAAACCCAAAGCATGATGGAACGGAAGAATATAATTTTTTTCTTGCCGTTCACTTTCCCGATAATGAATTACAGATCATGGACTATAACCGGGTGGTGAAGGATTTGAACGGACATTCCCGTGAGGAGCTGCTGGAACTGCTTTCCAATAGTTTTGAGATCCGCTCCAACGGACCTGCCTTGTACAAACCTTCCAGGTTGCATGAATTTTCCATGTACCTCGAAGGAACCTGGTTTGTTCTGCGTGCACTCCAGGGAAGCTGGGATGAAAAGAACCCCGTCGGGGTGCTTGATGTGACCATTCTCTATGAGCAGGTCCTGAAACCTGTCCTGGGTATAGAAGATCTCCGGAAGGACAAACGCATTGATTTTGTCGGCGGTATCAGGGGACTGGGCGAGCTGGAAAAAAGAGTGAACAGCGGCGAAATGAAAGTTGCTTTTGCTTTATACCCCGTTTCAATGAAACAATTAATGGATATAGCTGACGCCGGTACTATCATGCCTCCCAAAACCACCTGGTTTGAGCCTAAACTCCGCAGCGGGTTGTTTGTACATACATTTTAGCATTGCTAATAACGCGGGGGTTTTTATCTGAAATAAATACTTCTCTGGTCTTTCGAAAATGCTAATTTTTCTTATTTCTCAAATTACCCTTACCAAAGGATCTGAGGCTTCCAGTATTTTTCCTACCGGTGTTAATATAAATCCCAATGGTTTGACCATCTTATCGAAATCTTTCCTGCGATGCGATTCAACAGCTACAAGCAATCCCCCGCTGGTTTGCGGATCACAGAGAATGATTTTTTGTTCTTCAGTCATCAGGCTTACCTTATGACCATAGCTTTGAAAATTCCTTTTTGTTCCTCCCGGGCTTATTTTTTTCTTTACATAAGGACCCAGCATTTCAAAACGTGGAACCCGGTCAAAATAAATTTCTGCCGATACATGACTGCCTTCACACATTTCGATCAAATGTCCCAGCAATCCAAATCCTGTGACATCTGTCATGGCTTTAACATAATCCAATTTACCAAAGAATTCTCCTGCAATATTTAATTTTTTCATGCTGTCAACTGCAACCTGTAAATGATCATCCTGAATGAGGTTATTTTTTTGGGCCGTGGTCAAAATCCCGGTGCCCAGGGGTTTCGTCAGAAATATATCACAGCCGGGAATTGCAGAATTATTTCTCTTGATATGTTTTTTATCAGCCATTCCGGTTACAGCCAGCCCGAATATAGGTTCAGGGGAATCAATGCTATGTCCGCCGGCCAATGAAATTCCCGCAGTATGGCAAGCCGTTCTTGCTCCCTCCACTGTCATTTTTGCCAGGGCAGGAGATATTTTATCTAAAGGCCATCCCAATATCGATAAGGCCATAATGGGTGTTCCTCCCATGGCATAAATATCACTGATGGCATTTACCGAGGCGATGTATCCAAAGTCAAAAGGGTCATCGACAATGGGCATGAAAAAATCGGTAGTGCTGATGATCGCATTTTTTTCATCCATGGAAAAAACTGCGGCATCGTCCTTAGTTTCGTTACCCACCATCAATCTCGGATCGAAGGGTATTTTGGTTTCAGTATGAAGGATCTGATCGAGCACTTCCGGGGATATTTTGCATCCGCAGCCGGCTCCGTGTGAAAATGAGGTTAATTTAATTTCATTCATTCACTTAAAAATTTTTCTGGCTGACTGAAGTTAATAGTGATTCTGCATTTGCCCTGGCATCCGGGGTGTTCGTCGTAAAAATCGTGATTTCTCCTTTTATATATTTTTTAAAACTATAAGTATAATTTTCATCGTAATAATCCAGCAAAAGATTAACAGCTTCTTCAAGTTGATTTTCTGATACAAGCTGCATTACATTTTTTGTACGGTCACCTCCGAATCTTCGCATAAGTTTTTTAACGGACTCATTCAACAGATCAGAAGAAAACCGACCGTATTCCCGGATGATCCTTTGGATCCTGAGATTACGGGGCATTTCAATCTGATAGACCGGGGAATGGTTCATACGGTTCCATAATGAAACCGGCAGATAAACCTTTCCAATGCTAAGGCTTTCGCCTTCCACCCATATCCTTCTGTTTTTATCCATTCGCTGTAACCGGTAATGAATATTATTCTGAAATTGCATAGTTGTGGGCTGCGGCAATAATCCGAGATTTCCAAATACGGAACCCCTGTGATGTGCATGATCTTCAAGGTCTATAACCTGTTCACCTGATTCAGCCAGGTAATTTAAAATTTCCGTCTTTCCGCATCCCGTTGGGCCGTAAATAACCCGGAGATTTTCAGGTTGCTCAAAATCCCTGAGAAGCTGATTCCTGTATGCTTTATACCCGCCTTTCAGTATCCTGCATTTAATACCAGAAGTTTCAAATAAAAGAGCCATTTGCTCGCTCCTCATACCACCTCTCCAGCAATGCACTAACAATTGATTATTAACAGCAATGCCTGCTGCCTTTTCCACCATTGATCCTCTTTTCGGAGTAGCAATATCAATCCCCCTGGCAATGGCATCTTTTCTTCCCGACATGTTGTACAATGTACCGATAACAGCTCTTTCATCATCGCTGAATAAGGGAATATTGATTGCGTTGGTAATATGTCCGTGATTAAATTCTGCCGGGGATCGAACATCCACGATGGGAATTTTAACAGCCAGATCAAGAAATTCCGGAGTGTCGATATAGATCATTTAGGCCGGAAGATAATATTAATTTTAAAATATCCCTTTTTCCCGTGCAACCTGCCGGGGGAATATGCAGTCAGATATATAAAATTAACACTATGAAACCACAACAATTATTTTTTATTTTTTCATTTTTTTTACTTTACTCTCCGGCGGTTCTCGCACAAGGCTGGGGCCTGCCTTCTTCAAACTGGGGAATCGGATTTGGAAATTTGAGTAAATTCAATGGACTGCGAATCAACCCGCTGGACAGAAATGTTGAAAAGATCAATGGAATTGACGTCTCCGTATGGTTCCATAAGAACTGGGAGGAACAAACGGGCGTATTTAATGGAATTTCAATTGGAATTCCAGTTGCTACCGGCACGGCCGTAAGAAACGGGCTATCGTTTGGATTGCTTGCATCAGGCGCTTCCCATGACCTGAACGGATTGAATATCGGAGGCATCGCAGTAGGGGCCGGGGATCGTGTCACCGGAATTAACCTCGCAGGCATTGCCGTCGGAGCAGGGAAAAATATTTCGGGCCTGAACCTGGGTGGTTTTGTTGTCGGAGCAGGGGACAATATTACCGGTATTAACCTGGCAGGATTGGTTACCGGCGCAGGCAAGGATATTTCCGGTTTTAACTTCGGGGGTATAGCGGTTGGTGCCGGTGATAATATCCGGGGTATCAGCATTGCATGCCTGGTGGTGGGAGGAGGAGGAAATATAAGTGGAATTAATCTCGCAGGCCTGGTGGTAGGTGCCGGTAAATCTATTACGGGAATAAATCTGGCAGGACTGGTAACAGCTTCAGGAGAAAAATTACGAGGTTTGAATATTGCCGGGTTAACGGTTGCTTCCCCCGAAATTACAGGGTTGAACCTGGGATTGACCGAAGGGGGGAAAAATATTCGCGGCATTTCCATTGCACCTGCATACTTCCGGATTGAAGAAGGGGAAATGGATGGAATATCCGTTAGCGCCTTTAATCATATTCGTGGAATGCAAAAAGGATTATCAATGGGAATATTCAACTATACCTGGAATATAAAAGGTTTACAGATAGGACTCCTGAATTATGTACGTTCCAATCCCAAAGGGTTGAAGCTTCTCCCGTTATTTAATACGAAATTCTGATATCCGTCACACGGAATTTTTTGTGATGATTTCACGAAAGGAAAAGGAGAGACTCTGTGTTGCATTTGAAATTCATAAAGTAGTAATGAAATGTTAACGTATGTTATATGAAAATTCATATTTTCTTTCTAAAGATTCCTATATAGTCTTCCAGGGTTAAATACTGTTAAACCGTAACCAATTTTTTTCATGATTACGTTGTTTACTATGTATTCTTTAAAAAAAACCCATTATGAAAAAATTATTAGTTTTCTCTTTGGTGCTATTGTTTGCAATTGCAACAGTACCTATTCAGGCCCGTAATTTGATAAACCATAAGAAAGGGCAGATGATTGAGGCACGCAAGGTTCCTGATGTAAAAGGGAAAGCGCGTATTAGTCCGCAAGGAAATAAGGTGAGTGATTTAAGTAAGGATCAATTCAGTCAGGATTTCGGTGATATTTCCGGTGTGGTTTGGAAAAGGGTGGACAATTTGGACCAGGCTACTTTTGTAAAAAGTGGACATTCCATTACGGCATATTATGATACTAATTCCAACCTCATTGGGACTACTTCTCCTGTTAAATTTGCTAACTTACCTGCAAAGGGAAGAAAGCAAATCAATGAGAAATATAAGGGTTATAAAATCGGCCCGGTTATCTTTTTCAAGGATAATGAATTGATAAATTCTCCTATGACTTTGTATGGTACGCAATTTGAAGATGCCGATAATTATTTCGTCGAACTTACCAAGGGCAATGATCATATTGTGATGAGAATGGAACCTGATGGCAACATTTTCTTTTTCAAGAAAATTCAATAATGTAACAGTTAATTGTTTATCTGGGATCCGGTCATGCAGGCCGGATCTTTTTTTTCAATATATCTCTTCATTGATGAAAGGTATAAGGGCAAGGATAAGGGCATGTTTATAGAATTCAACCCTGTCGATGGTTCCTCTCGTTAATTTTCCCACTGTACCGTCATTATGTTTTGAATTGGTTCTTTTAAAAATCAAATCATCGGCAAGTCCGAGTTCATAACCCTGTTCGATCAATTCCTTGATGGAAGACGGTAACTCGAAAGCAGCAGTCCTTGCTTTACCCTCGAGGGTTTTCCCTTTTACGACGACCCAGGCAAAGGTAAAAAGTTTATTGCCGATTTTTTCAAGACCACCTTCAATGCCGATCCAGTAATCGGCATCAGGAAATTTTTTTTCTGCAAAACCGGATCTGTTTTCCGCACCCAGAAGTGTTTCAGTTTCTCCCATTGGCTGATCGCTCACACCTGTATCGGATTCGATACCCTGGAAATGGAAATTTCTTCCCGGAAAAACCGACCTGAAAGCCTGTCTTGTACATTCTGTCTTTACGGGATTTGAAGAACCGATAATAACTCTTTCCAATGATTATCAGATTTCAATCTCGATCATATTTCTTGTCAGGTCATCAAGGGTTTCCGCTTTTCTTATAAGTTTGGCTTCGCCGTTAATGATCATTACTTCAGCAGGCCTTAATCGTGAGTTATAATTGCTTGACATACTGAAACCATAGGCGCCGGCATTTTTTATGGCAAGGATATCGCCTTCCTTAACTTCATTCAGCTTGCGGTCAGCTCCAAGAGTATCGGTCTCACAGATGTAACCTACCACTGAATAAATTCTTTTCGTACCGTCGGGGTTGGAAATATTTACAATATCATGATAGGAATTATACATCATCGGGCGGATAAGGTGGTTCAGGCCGCTGTTAACTCCTACAAAAACCGTAGCCGGTGTAGTTTTAATGACATTTGCCCTGACCAGTAAAATCCCCGCTTCGCTTACAAGGAATTTCCCGGGTTCAAACCATACGGAAATTTCCCTGCCATACTCCTTACAGAAGCTATGAAATGCCTGGTTCAGTTTTTTTCCCAGATCATTGATATCGGTCGTAACATCATCTTCACGATAGGCAACTTTGAACCCGCTCCCGAAATCAATGAATTCAAGTTCCGGAAATTGTTTTGCAACATCGAATAAAATATTGATGGCCTGAAGAAACGCCTCAGAATCCAGAATATCCGAACCGGTATGCATATGAAGTCCGTTTATATGCATATTATGGGTCTTTATCACCCTTTCGGCATGACGTATCTGCATAATGGAAATACCGAATTTGGAATCGATATGTCCCGTCGAAATATTAACATGCCCGCCTGCCATAATGTGCGGGTTTATCCTGATGCAAACCGGTATTTTATCATTAAATTCAAATCCGAATTGTTCAAGAATTGAAATGTTATCGATATTGATCCTGACTCCCAGTTTAACAGCCTCCTTGATTTCTTCAAAGGAAACGCTGTTGGGAGTATAAAGGATCTCTCCGGGTTCAAAACCAGCTTTAAGACCCAGTAAGGCCTCTTCAATGGAAACAACATCAAGCGAAGTACCCAGCTTTTTCATTAACCTGAGAACGGAAAGGTTGGACAAGGCTTTTACTGCAAAATTGATTCTCAGGTCCAGGCCATTAAAGGCTTGTTTCATCTGACGGACCTGATCCCCGATCTTTTGGGCATCATAAACATAAAGCGGGGTTCCGAATTCTTTACTTAGATCAACCAGATCAATACCTTGAATACTATACTTGTTTTCGGTGAATTCCATGCATATTTGTTTTGAGAGCCAAAGATATTACAACCGGGGCTAATTATAATAAAATGAGGCATTTACAAAACAGGTTTTATTTGCTGAATTTGTTTCTCAACAACCTGTTTTACCCTGTTAAAAATGGTTAAATCTGAATCATCGGAACTTCCGATCCGTAATTTTACAGTATGAAAAAAGGTACTATCCGGCTAATTGTGATCCTGATGGCCATCGCGATGGTGAGTCTTGTCAGTTTGCAGTTATACTGGATAAGCAATGCCATTAAGGAAAACAATAAAAAATTCAATCAGCACGTCTATGAGGCCCTGGGAGGAATCGTTAACCGTTTGGAAAAACAGAAAATCTATTCCTTCATTAAAAACCGTTTAGATACATCGCAAAATCAATCGCGAACCATACTTAATGCGAATCCGGATTCGTTGATGGCCCTTTTACCCAGTATCCGAAGCGTGCTTCTTCAACCGGATCTGGCATTGATCCAGGACCCCGGAAACGGCCATCTTATGATCGAAGACTCCCTGATGATGGGAGATCATAAAATCAAAGCTTCTTATGATATCCAGAACATAGCTGAAGAGGGTGCTTTTGATGATTTTGATCCCTTCTTCGATACCCCGCCTTTCGGTTTCTGGGATTCCATTGATGATTTCCAGGGACAGTTGAATAACGAAGTGAAAAAATTTGCCAGAACCTCTCAAATGGTTTATAATATCGTCAACCAGCTTTATTACAATGAACCGAAGCCGATTTTCCATATTGATGTCAATAATCTCGATTACATAATCAAGTCTGAACTCAAGGATCATGGGATTAACCTGAACTATAATTTCGGAATTATCGATAAAAGCAACCACCAGGACAGAATCATTCTTACCAATCTGCATGAAGGAAACGGGCATGATCTTCTGACTTCAAATTATTCAAAAAGACTTTTTCCCAATAACATTTTCCCTTCTACTCAGTATCTTACACTTCACTTCCCTGCCCAGACCAGCTATCTGTTGAAACAGATCTGGTTCCTGTTATCCTCCTCTGTCCTTCTTGTATTATTGATCGTCTTCTCCTTTTTCTATGCATTATCGACCATTATCAGGCAGAAGAAAGTATCCGATATCAAGAATGATTTCATCAATAACATGACCCATGAGTTCAAAACCCCAATAGCAACTGTTTCACTTGCCTGTGAAGCCTTGCAGGACCCGGGTATTACAAAAAATAATATTTTCTTCCAGCGGTATGTCGATATCATTAAAAATGAAAATAACCGTCTTGAATGGCAGGTTGAAAAGGTCCTGCAGATGGCGACTCTCGACCGGCAGGAATTTAAGCTGAAACTTGAAAAGACGGATATTCATGAAATGATCAATATGGCGGTGGAGAATTCAAGGATCGTGATTGAGAAACGCGGAGGATCGATCCGAGAGTCCTTAAGGGCAGCCAATTGTATCCTGGACACCGACCAGGTACATTTCGCCAATATACTGAACAACCTGCTCGACAATGCGAACAAATACTCTCCTGATAAACCCGAGATTTTTGTAGAAACCACTAACTTCAATAATCATCTGATCGTAAGTATAAGTGATAAAGGCATCGGGATGTCGCAGGAAGCATTAAATAAAATATTCGAGAAATTTTACAGGGTTCCCACGGGTAATATTCATGATGTGAAGGGATTTGGGCTTGGACTTTCCTATGTGAAAACTATGTGCATGGCTTTAGGTGGGACCATCGATGTGAAAAGTCAACCCGGAAAGGGTAGTACATTTGAATTGTCATTTCCGTTAAATAATGAATAAAATATTAGTAGGTGAAGATGATCCCAACCTTGGTCAGATTCTGGCTGAATATCTCCAGTTGAAAGGTTATGATCCCGTATTATGCGGTGACGGCGAAGAAGGTCTCGCCATGTATATGTCCAACAAATTCGATCTCTGCCTTCTGGATATAATGATGCCAAAAAAAGATGGTTTTACCCTTGCAAAGGAAATCAGGTCCATTGACAAGGATCTTCCCATAATATTCCTTACTGCAAAGACCATGAAAGATGACGCCATTGAAGGATTTAAGATCGGTGCCGACGATTATATCACGAAACCATTCAGTATGGAGGAATTGTTGCTGAGAATAACTGCAGTCCTCAGAAGGTCCTCTCCCAAGGAAGAAGAAGAAAATAATGCATTCAGCATAGGGAATCTTGTTTTTAATTTTAATGATCAGACCCTTGCCAACGAAAAGGAAACTTTAAAATTGACAACCAAGGAAGCCCATTTACTGAAACTCCTTTGCCAGAATAAAAATAAGACGCTGAACCGCAGTGCTGCCTTGAAACTGATTTGGGGCGACGACAGCTACTTCAATGCAAGAAGCATGGATGTTTATATAACCAAGCTGAGAAAATATCTTAAGAATGACGACCGTTTGAATATTCTCACCGTGCACGGAGAAGGGTTCAAACTCATTGAAAAAACCTGATATTTCCTGTCCTGAACATTGTTCTTTCTCCTTATCGGAATCCAAACTTAAATTCTGCCTTGAAGAAATTCCCGGGATTATTGTTTTTCCCGGAAAAGAGTATCAGGATTTTATACTTTTTTCTTCCGATCGTTTAAAATATTATTTCCTCAGCTTATCTTTATATTGAATTTTTTAATATGATCAAGCTTATTCCTCTCGTGAGTGTTTCTAAAGGCAGGGTCGTTCGGAAAGCGGGCGGTGACTTTTTGCGTGAAAAAATATATGAGGAAGATCCTGTACATTTTGCACGGCATTTTGAAGATATTGGTATCGATATGATACATCTCGTAGATCTCGACGGTGCGGTCAAGGGAAGTCCGGAAGCTTATCATGTCATTGAAGCTATTGCTGGTCATACGAATCTTCAAATCGCCTTTGCCGGAGGATTGAGAACTGACGGGGATATCCTAAAAGTTTGGGAATGCGGTGCTTCCTTTATTTCGGTTGCCACTGTCCCCGTTACCAATAAAGAACTTTTCACCCAATGGTTGTTTTCCTATGGCCGCGAAAAAGTAACTCTTTCTGCTGATGAACTTGACAATAAGGTGGTAATAGCCGGCTGGCAAAACAGGACAGATGTTGATTTATTCGAACATATAGAATATTATTATAACCGGGGCCTCAAGTATATAAAAGTAACGGATGTTTCGCGGGACGGCACAATGGAAGGGCCTAATTTTGATCTTTACGGTAAACTCGTTGAATTATACCCGAATTCACATATAGTTGCTGCCGGCGGACTACGTTCCGCCGATGATATCCAACGCCTGCAGGATCTGGGGGTCTTTGGGGTTATTTTTGGAAAATCTGTTTATGAAGGAAAAATAAATATGAACGACCTGAAAAGGTTTGTTGAATGATACTGCTTTTCCTTCGTTTTTAACAGATTTCCGGCTATTTCAGGGATTTATTGGTGACCCTGTATATCAAATTGATGATCACATTTACCGAATTCAGGGTGGAATGATAATCTTTACGTTCACCCCCCTCAAAATCACTTAAATTCTGATTATCCGTAATACTTTTCAACGATGCCCTGCCGGTATGCGTACTGTCAATTTCTGTTTTAACAATAAACCCGGAATGTGTCTCGGTCATCTTTTTAAAATGATTTCCCCGTATCGAGACGGAAATAAGAAATATTATAATAAAAAGAATACCGAATTTGATGATTGTTTTACCCAGTTTAAAAATCATTGTTGTTGTGGTTTAACTCTTAGTAAAACGTGAATGCCCGCCCGAATGTTTCAGGAAATCAGGCATTGACAAATTTATGATATATCGTATAATAAATATTAATAACCCGGATCTTCAGCGTTTTAATGAAGATTTATGCTATTTTTTTGATAATATTCGAACTAAACATTCCTTATGCTCACTTTTAACGATGTTGTGAAAATTACAGGCGGAAAAGTCCTGCAGGGAGAATGTAATGTTCCAATCACCTCACTGATCACAGATAGCCGGAAAGCTATATTTCACGATTCCTCCCTTTTCTTTGCCATACGGGGATCATTTCATGATGGTCATAAGTTTATAGACGAACTTTACCAGCAGGGGATCCGGCAATTTATTGTCGAAAAGGAGCCGGAAATTTCAGCATTCTGCGGATGTAATATATTAAAAGTTGATGATACAGTTCAGGCCCTCCAGCATATCGCCGGATATCACCGTTCTCAATTTAAATTAAAGGTAGTCGGAATTACAGGCAGTAATGGTAAAACGATAGTAAAAGAATGGCTGAGCCACCTGCTGTCGTGGAAATATAATGTTGTAAAAAGTCCAAAAAGTTATAATTCACAAATTGGCGTTCCATTGTCCGTATGGCAAATCAATAAAGACCATGAATTCGGGATTTTTGAAGCCGGAATTTCCAGGCCCGGAGAAATGGAGAAACTCGCACCGGTTATTAAACCTCAGTTGGGAATATTTACAAATATAGGTTCAGCTCATGATGAGGGGTTTTCTTCACGGGAACAGAAAATAAGGGAAAAACTGAAATTATTCAGTGATTCTCAAATGCTGATAATGAATACTGACAGTCCTGAGTTGATCTTATTCGCGAAGGATGAGTTGAAAAATATCCTTTTGCTTACCTGGGGTTCTAAGGATTCCGATATTACTGTAAATTATGAATACACAGGCGAATCTGTAATTATTCATGGTACCTACAAATCTGCCGCCTTTTTATTTTCATTTCACTTTACCGACAAAGCTTCTCTGGAAAACATAATGCATTGTATCGCTTTCCTTCTTTATCTTAATTGGGATCATACCCTGATCCAGCAAAGTATTGATGAATTATCCAGGGTTTCCATGCGCCTTGAAATGAAAAGAGGCATTAATGGTTGTTCTATTATCGATGATACGTATAATAACGACCTGATCAGCCTTGAAATAGGATTGAATTTCATGGCAAGCCAGAGCAATAACGATAAAAAGACATTGATACTTTCTGATATCCTTCAATCCGGCCTCCCGGATGACCTTCTGTATGAAAATGTTTCCAGGCTTTGTAATCAATACGGTGTTCAGAAAGTTATCGGCATTGGTAAATCAGTTATCCATCTGAAAGATCTTGTTCAGGGATCATTTATTTATCATTCCGATATAAATAGTTATTTCTCTGATTTTAATCCCGAGGAATACCGGAATGAGATCATTCTTGTTAAAGGGGCAAGGCCGTTTGAATTCGAAAAAATTATTAATGCGCTCCAGGAAAAAATTCATGGTACTGTGCTGGAGATCGATCTGGATGCAATCATTTTTAATTTCAACTCTTTCCGGGCGAAGCTTAAGCCATCTGTAAAAATCATGGTGATGGTGAAAGCGCTTGCTTACGGGAACGGAAGCCTTGAAATTGCTAATCTCATGCAATATCATCGTGCGGACTACCGGGGAGTGGCCTTTGCGGATGAAGGGGTATTTCTCAGGAAAAACGGTATCGGCATTCCTATCATGGTAATGAACCCTACTCCGGAGAGCTATGAAAAAATCCTTGAATTCCGACTGGAGCCTGAAATTTACAGCTTGTCTATGCTTGATCAGTTGATCAGCTTTATGAGCGGTAAAGATCAATCAATAAATATCCATCTGAAACTGGATACCGGAATGCACAGGTTGGGAATTAACCGCGAAAAATTTCCTCGACTAATTCAGGTTTTGAAGGAAAACAGGAATATTAAGGTAAAAAGCATATTCAGCCATTTCGCGGCTTCTGACGAGCCTGCTCATGATTTATTTACACACCGGCAGGCAAAATTATTCCTTGACATGTATGAGGAAATTTGCGGATCCCTGCAGGTTCATCCCATTCGTCATATCGCCAATACCGCAGCGATCTTGCGATTTCCCGAATATCATTTTGATATGGTCCGGTTAGGTATAGGCTTATATGGTCTGGGGCCGGGAAATATTGAGACATTCAAACTTAAGCCCGTAAGTACACTTAAAACTATCATTTCACAGATCATACCATTGAAACCCGGAGAAACCGTCGGCTATGGCCGGAAAGGTAAAATTTCACGTAACAGCAAAATTGCTACTATTGCTATCGGCTATGCAGATGGATTCACGAGGGCTTTCAGTAATGGTAAAGGTCAGCTTTATTTAAAAGGCCGGAAAGTTCCGGTAATTGGAAACGTTTGCATGGATATGTCCATGATCGATATTACCGGGATTGATGCAAAGGAAGGCGATGAAGTGATAATATTCGGAAAGGAGAATTCAATTTCTGAACTTGCATCTTCCATTAAAACCATTCCGTACGAAATTCTCACAAATATCAGTGAGCGTGTAAAGCGAATTTATTTCAAGGATTAGGCTACTTTCTCAACTATCTGGAAATATTCATTGAATATTTTTTCAGATAATATCCTTGTAGGATTGTCACTTCCCCAGTTCGGAGAAATTTCCACAAGCCCGTTAAAGCTCCTCCCGGAATATACCTCCCCGATTTTGAACCCCGATATCCTTAACCGGTCATCAGGTTCTTTGTTGCAAATAAAATTGATTTTGAATTTATCCATAACTCCACAAGCATCTGTCTGATTTCAAATACGATTTTCAACAGTGAAAAGTTATAGACGATATAAAAAAAATTTCAAATTGAGCAGGCAAAGTCACCTGTAGTATTCCGTACAACTATAGTATATTTTAATTCCCTAAAAAGGATCACCATTCGGAAAATGAAATTTGGATACCTTTGTGACTTATCCGCTCGTTTTGAATAAATTAATTTTTACCTGTTTGCTTTTCATACTGACCCTCCGGGCCTGGGGAAGTGATATATTGCCAAAATATACCGTCATTGAAAAAAATAATCTGAAGGGTTTATCGGATACCGATGGGCATGTTGTTATCCCGCCCGATTATGAGGATCTCGGCTGGTCGGAGGGTAAAACATTGGTATTTCATGACCGCATCGGATATAAGGAAAATGGAAAATGGGGCTTGCTCAATCTTCATAATGAAAAAGTCACCGAACCCAGATTTACTTCATTAATTCCTGCTGATGAAAATGTACTTATTGCCGGTGTTCCGGATCAATATAAGCTATCAGAATTGCTGGGACTTGTAAATTATGACGGTAAACCTATATCCGGATTTTATTATAATTACCTGAAGAAGGAAGGCAATTATTTTATAGTTTCAATCCGAAAGTCGGCAGTAGTAAATTTCGGCGCCATAAATGATAAAGGAAAAGTTACTATTCCCATTAAATATAAAAACTTCCGTTCGATGGGATATGACCTTTATTCCTTCATGGATGCCGATAAAAATGTCTTTCTTTTTCATGGTAACGGAAACCTGGTAACGAGATATTCCATTGATGAAGTTAGTCCGTTCATTGATAATATAGCATTAATTTCCAGGCATGGAAAAACGGGGGCAATCAATACTTCAGGAGATATAATACTCCCGCCGGCCTATAAGAAAATTCAGGTCGGCCCGAATGGCAATATTGAATACCTGGCATTCCGCGCCTGGAAGGTTTTGAGTTGCCCGTCATGTTCCAGAACCTATTATTACGATAGCCTGAGAACGCTTCGTCCCGGTTATTACGTGGGCTTTGCCGGTCCTACTGTAAACTTTATTGATTCCCTGGATCATTGTACTAATTCCTATAGTGATCTCGGTAACCTGAAAATTGTCGGAAGTGAAGTGATTGCGAAGCTGAAAAACAGGTATGGAATGCTTGATTCAACAGGCTCGGTATTATATCCATTCATCTATGACTCTATTGCAAGTTTCCCCGGGTATGTACTTTTAAAACAACATAAGGATTCCGAAACAGGGTGGATCATCGGAAATCACTGGGGAGATATTTTGAACCGGGGTCCTTTCGATAAATGCTATCCCGTATCGAAGGCCTACTTACTGGCACGCCGTAACGGGTATTGGGGGATTATTTTCAATGATGGAAAAGAAAATATCAATTGTATTTATGACTCAATTGAAGGATATCAAAATGGTCTGCTGAAAGTTAAATTTCACAATGAATCAGGGCTTCTCTGGAAGAACAACTGGCTGATTTATCCGGGGAAATACAGGATAGACCTGCTGGACGGGCAAAAAATTATTTTTACAGACTACAGGGGAAGTTCAGTGATGAATATACTTGGAGATACTTTATATCATTCCGACAATGTACTATCCAGGCTTTCCGACTTTTACCTAGAAAGAGGACCTGACGGGCGTTTCGGATTGATCTCAGATAGTTTTAAAAGAATTCTTTACCCGGTTTACTTCCGGGTTACTGAACTTCCCGGTGATTCGCTTTTTGTATACAACAATGAAAATGGATGGGGGGCTTTAACCAGGCAAGGCAGGGTACTTTTTTCCAATATCAAACCGATGGACTCTATATTGTCTTTTTCGGAAGGTTACTTCAAAGTAATAATCGACGGAGATTATGGATTTATTGATACCAACGGCATGCTTAGGATTGCCAACCGTTATGAGGATGCCGGCAACTTCAGCAATGGAATCGTCCCGGTTAAATTATTGGGACATTGGGGATTTGTAAATAAAGCAGAACAACTGATCATTCAGCCTTTTTATGACCAGGTCAATCCTTATAACCGTCATGTGATTGTAGTATGCAAAAAAAATAAATACGGTTTGATCGATAACCGTGGTAATTCACTGCTCGACATGGATTATGATTCCATAAGACCGGCGGGAAAGGATGGATTTTATTGTACACGGAATGGAATGACTGGATTTATCGATCCGGATGGAAATATGGTCATTACACCTCGCTTCGACCGTCTGATCCTGATAAATAATGGTACATTTATTGCAACCATCAATAACAAATACGGAGTAATTTCATCTTCAGGTATTACGGTTATTCCTGTTGTTTATGATCAAATGGTATATGATAAATACCAAAATCAATTATGGGGATGCATAAAATCGGAATGGCAAAAATTTTAAGAAAGAGAATTTTCGCAAGGGTAACTGTCATCTTTCTGATACTTGTTTTCCTTTCGGGTTGTTCTAAAATTCAGCCGCCGGTATTCAAATCTATATCGGACGTTAATGTGAATGTTCACAATAATTTAATCAGCATAAATGGAAATGGCCTTTTCTTCAATCCGAATAAATCCAGGATTTTTTTAAAAAGCGCGAAAATCGAGGTATTTCTGAATGATCAGTCATTTACGGAAATTGATCGTGATTACAATAAGGAACTATCTCCGGAACAGGATTTTACCATTCCATTGGATTTTCAGCTTAAAAGCGACCAGGTACAGGTATTTCTTAAAAAAAATGCCGTACAGATGCTATTGGGGAATCAGATTCATGTAAAGTATAAAGGAAATATTAAGGTGAAGGCATTTCATGTCGGAATGAAAGTACCGGTCAACCATGAAATTTCACTCAGTCTTAAAAATTTTCTTTGATTTTTTCTGAATATCCGAGGCAATCAGTTTAGCATGTTCTCTCCCGTTTTCGATGAAGACTTTTTCAGTATGGATCCCGGCTGTAACTGTTCCGGCCACGTACAGGTTCTCAACATTGGTCTCAAAACTGTTCATATTGTAATTCGGTGAAGAGGATTCCGGGTCGGTCTGCACTCCGCACTTCTGAAGGAATTCCAGGTCGGGCAAATAGCCGGTCAGGATCAGCACGAAATCAGCGGGAATTGAGCTCCTTTTATTTGAAACCAAATCTTTCACTTTTACCGATCCTTTTTCAATGGATTTGATTTCATGGTTATACAGGACTTCAATATCATTGGCTTTGATCCTGTTTGTAATATCCGGCAGAAGCCAGTATTTCGCAGTCGGTTTCAAAGCATCCTTCCTGATAATCATAGTTACCCTTACCCCGTGCCTGAACAGATCCAAAGCAGCTTCAATTGCCGAATTCCCCCCTCCTGCAATTACTACCTTTTGATGCGCATACCGGAACGGCTCATCGTAATAATGCATAACAAAATCAAGATCTTCTCCCGGAACATTCAATTTCCTGGGAAAATCAAAATAACCGGTGGCGATAATGCAAAATCTTGAATGATAGGTTTCCCCGTTTTCGGTATGTATAACAAACTGATCATTTTTCTTGGTGACGGATATAACTTTATTGTAAAGCCTGATGGGTATTTTCCATATTTCCGAAACTTTACGGTAATAATTCAGGGCCTCCTCCCTGGTGGCCTTCGGTTTGTTAATTGTAAATGGAACATCACCGATAGCAATATTATCGGCAGTAGAGAAAAACGTCATCTGGTATGGATATCGCCTTATTGATTCAGCCAGGGACCCTTTTTCCAGTACAATGGGCTTTAAATCTGTTTTTATCACTTCCACAGCGCAAGCCAGACCAACGGGTCCTCCGCCTATGATGGCAACATCACACGTGTTTCCTTCCATATTTCAGCTTATATTATGCTGGTAAAAATAAATTCATAAACAATTTATAACTTCATTTTTTATTAATAATTTTCCAATGTCCATTGTTTTTGTTTCGTTTATAACCATTCTATAATATTATGGACAATCTTTACCAGGAGAAAATTAGTCACCTCAATGACCTGATCAAGTTATCGCGTGTCGATGGACAGGAATCCCTTAATGAAATTCATTTTATCAACCAGGTGGCGGATCGGCTGGGTGTAAGCCGGGAAGATCTTGATAAGATCCGTATAAAAAACGACGATATCATATTTACTCCCCCTCATGATATGTACCAGATCATGATGCAATATCACCGGATGATTTTGTTAATGGGCATTGACAGGATCATCTCGGAACGTGAAATGGAATTTTGCATGGATCTGGGAATTAAAATGAACCTCAAACCTGACGCCATCCGGGAGATACTGGAACTGGCTGTCGAAACCCCCCGGCATATCGTAGCTATCGAAGAAATCGAAAAGATTTTTTATAAACATTATAAAAATTCCAATTAAGCTTAATCGCCTCCATTATTATCCAGTAAGTTGAATAATTCTCTGGTATTGGCAACTTCGCTTTTATTGAACCTTGCTTTTCCTTTACCATCAATAAGCACGATGCGGAATTCATTATTTTGGACATTGTAATCGGTTCTTAGTTTTTCAACTCTATCGTCATCCATGCTGGTTCCATCCGCTTCAAGTCCCCCTGCGGGGAAAATCTCGAGAATCTGCAGGTTCCGTTCATCAATCCCAAGCGGATCCTTTGACAACAGGTTAAGCTGCTTTTCATAGGATTCATTTTTCACATCGGGCGAGAATATTAATAAATAAGCGGTCGAGTCATGAGTAATATCCCGCGGTTGGGAAAAATTTTTACTTTGAATTAACAGAACCGCAAGAAAAAAAATAATGAGTCGTTTCATTTCAGAATAACATTAACAGGTAAACATAACAGAATAGCCATAGATACGCTGAAAACCTCCAACTGTATTTTATCAGGTTTAAATTTAATTTCTCACGTTCCGAGGTAAAATAGATAAGTTCCTTTACAGGATCTGATTTTATGCCCGTCAAAAAAAATAATTTTACCAGTAAATAAAACGTTACCGCCAGCAGACAAACACTATGTGAAAGCATCAATACAAGAATATCCCTTTTAAAATAAATTGGCAGTTTTTCAGACCCTCCTGAAAGCATTAAGAGACCTCTAAATTGAATAATTTGGAATACCACGAATTCTATGATCAGGGCCGTCAGGATTTTCTTTATCGCAGGAAGGTTTTCCTGTTGAAATTTCTTATTAATTGCTGTAACTATCCATATTGAAATTAATAATGTGATTCCTCCGGCAAAAAATATTCTTGGAAGTGTGATTTCAATAACCGGTGACGAATGTATCCTGTGCATAGTCAGGTCATATAGAAAATACAGGAAATATAATGTGATGATCACTTCCGATAAAAAAAGTATAAGGTAATAAGGATGGGAATTCTCAACCCGCCGAAACAGGATTCCGGTAATTTTCTTTTGAGCGATATGTTCTCTGCTATTTTCCATATGCCCGGTTTGCCTCATAATAAGAAACAAGTAAAATATTGAATTAGTTGGCAATCAGGAAACATTTATTACTTCCGGACAGTATATGTAGGTAATTTTGCAATAAAATTGAAATAATTCATTGAATCCGCGGGAGTTCCTACAGCCTTATCTGGAAGACAGTTTTATTCAAACCATATCCGAAAAAATCAGGATTGGAGATAGTTTACAGGTAAAAAACATTCACGGCAGTCTTGATGCCGTGTTGATCGCGGCTGTATATGAGCGGTACCCGCATAATTATCTCATCATTGCCTGCGACAAGGAGGAAGCATCTTACCTCTCCAATGATCTGGAATACTTTTTCAGTGACAGAGATATCCATCTTTTTCCGGGTTCATACAAACGTCCGTATGAATTCCATGAAATAGAAAATGCCAATGTTCTTACTCGGGCAGAAATCTTAAACCGGATCAATCACAGAAAAAAGGAGGGTGAGATCATCGTGACCTATCCGGAAGCCCTCTCTGAAAAGGTGATCAATAAAAAATCCTTCCTGAAAAATACCCTGAGTATCAAAAAAGGTGAAATCATTCAGACGGATCAGTTTACCCTGCAATTGCAACAGTATGATTTTGAAAAAACGGATTTCGTTTTTGAAGCAGGACAATTCAGTGTAAGAGGAGGTATAATCGACATTTTTTCATTTGCCAACGAATTTCCCTACCGTATAGAGCTTTCCGGAAATACGGTTGAAAGCATCCGGACCTTCAATCCTGAATCCCAGATTTCACTCGATAGCATGGAGGAGGTTCACCTGATACCCAATATACAGACCCACATGCCGGAAGAAGTCAGGGAATCTTTCCTTTCATTTCTACCGGAAAACACTACTGTCTGGATAAAGGATTACCGGTTAACCTGTGAAGTGATTGAAAAGTGCTTTCTGAAAATTAGCGACGAATTTGGAAATTTATTGAAGAAGGGCGGTGAATCTAAATTGATCCTCGAACCCGACAGGATATTTGAAACACCCGCATCCTTTGAAAAGGATCTTGAGTCCTTTTCCAAAGTTGAATTCGGTAACCGGTTTTTTTTGAAGAATTCCTCTGTCATTGAATTCTTGTCAAGTTCGCAACCTTCCTTCAATAAAAATTTTGGAATGCTGGGAGAAAAACTCCTGGAATTGCAATTGAAAAATTATGATTGCTTCATTTCCTCCGAATCCGAAAGCCAGATCGACAGGTTGCATTCAATTTTTAACGAAATAAATCCCGGGATAAAATTTAATCCTGTTCAGGCCGCATTTCGTTCCGGGTTCATTGATCACCAGCTCAAAGTAGTTTTATTTACAGATCATCAGATCTTTGACCGCTATCATCACTTCAGGAGCCGTCCCCTGTTCACAAAATCCAAAGCCCTTACCTTGCGTGAACTGAAAACGCTACAGCCGGGTGATTATATAACTCATATCGATTATGGTATTGGCCGTTTTGTAGGTCTCGATAAGATCGAAGTGGATGGAAGGCAACAGGAGGCTTTGAGGATCATTTATAAAGACGACGACCTGCTCTATGTTAATGTGCAGTCACTGCATAAAATATCCAAATACACAGGAAAGGAAGGGAAACCGCCCGTAATGAGCAAACTGGGCAGCGGGGATTGGGAACAAAAAAAGAGAACCGTTAAGAAAAAAGTCAGGGATATTGCCGAGGACCTGATAAAACTGTATGCTAAAAGAAAAGCTTCTCCGGGTTTTGCATTCAGTGCCGACGGCTATTTACAGGCAGAACTGGAATCATCATTCATTTATGAGGATACCCCTGACCAGGCCGTAACGACTGCTGCCGTGAAAAAGGATATGGAAAAAACATTTCCTATGGACCGGCTAATCTGCGGCGATGTGGGCTTCGGTAAAACGGAAATTGCTATCAGGGCGGCATTCAAAGCGGTTTGTGATTCCAAACAGGTTGCCATCCTGGTGCCCACAACGATTCTTGCTTTCCAGCATTTCAGGACATTAAGCGAAAGGCTTCATGAATTTCCGGTTAAAATTGAATATATAAGCCGATTCAGGTCCGTTAATTCCATACATAAGATCTTTGACGACCTGGAAAAAGGTAAGATCGACATTATTATCGGTACCCATCGGCTGGTAAACAAAAAAATCAAGTTCAGGGACCTCGGCCTTCTGATTATTGATGAAGAACAGAAATTCGGGGTCAGCATCAAGGAAAGGCTCAAGGAGTTCAAGATCAACGTCGATACCCTTACCCTTACCGCAACACCGATCCCACGAACCCTTCAATTTTCATTGTTGGGCGCCCGGGACCTGAGTATTATTGCTACGCCGCCCCCCAACCGTCAACCGGTTACCACAGAAATCCATACCTTCAATGAAGCTCTGGTACGTGATGCCGTCCGTGCAGAACTTCAGAGAAATGGCCAGGTATTTTTCGTGCACAACCGGATCAATGATATTGATGAGCTGGCAAATATTGTGATCAAACTGGTTCCGGATGCTCGTGTTGCCGTTGCTCACGGTCAAATGAAAGGCGATAAGCTCGAGAGAATCATGCTTAAATTCATTGAAGGCGAATATGATGTTCTTGTTTCCACCAATATCATCGAATCAGGCCTGGATATTCCAAACGCGAATACCATAATAATAAACCGAGCCCATACTTTTGGATTATCCGATCTGCATCAGATGAGAGGGCGTGTCGGCAGGGCCAACAAAAAGGCCTATTGTTACCTCCTGACTCCGCCACTGAGCCATATGAGTTCGGAAGCCCGCAAAAGACTTACAACCCTGGAAGAATTTTCCGAATTGGGTGATGGTTTTAAAGTAGCCATGAGAGATTTGGACATCCGTGGTTCAGGAAATTTACTGGGGGCCGAACAGAGTGGATTCATCAATGACCTGGGTTTTGATGCATATCACCGTATCCTTGATGAGGCTATCAACGAATTAAAAGAAAATGATTATCGGGAGTTGTTTGAAGTGGACCTGAATAAGAAAGCTGAATTTCTTTCCCAGGATTGTATCATTGAAACGGATATTGAAATGCTGATCCCCGAAAATTATGTAACAAATATCAGTGAACGTCTGAACCTTTACGGAAGGCTTGACAATATTCAGAATGAAGAGGAGTTAAATGCTTTTCGTGAAGAACTTTCCGACCGTTTCGGAACTGTGCCTGAGGTGGTTTTTACTTTGATGCAGACTGTTCAGCTTCGTTGGAAAGCTGAAAAACTCGGCATTGAAAAACTTGTACTTAAGAACAGTACCATGAAAGCATATTTTGTCGATGCCGCAAATAAAGTGTATTATAATTCCGAAATATTCGGCAGTATACTTTTTTATGTTAAACAACACCCGAAAATTTGTAAATTACGTGAACTGAACGGAAAGCCTTTGCTGAATGTTTCGAACATTGAAACCATAGAACAGGCAAGAGATGTTCTTGATAAAATGGGAATAAATAAACCTGCCGGTATACAATAAATTGATATATTCTGCTTTATTATATTTGATCAGCCATTTATTTGATATTCTTGGAATATTGTAATTTTTAATTAAAAATTTTACATTTAGGTTGGATTTGTTATAAATAAAATTGAATTTTTGGGTTCCATTAAAGGTAAATTTAGGGACTACTTAATTAAGTATTTGATTTTCAGTATTTTAGCGAATACAGGTGATAAATGAATAAAATTTGATTTATGAAAAAATTAAATGATGTGCTGAAAACCCTTTTCCTGTTCATCTCTGCTGGATTGCTAATGTATGCTTGCGGTGGAAAAGGCTCTCATCCGACGGCAACGAATCCCGGCCGTTACAGCACTACCACCGGACTGGAATACAATTCTGAAAATGGATTTCAGGTTGCTGATTTTAAAGGCCAGCCTGAAGGACCTAACCTGGTCTACATCGAAGGCGGTCGTGCCGTTCTCGGTTCATTTGAAGAGGATATCCTTTATACAAGGGATAATATCGAACGGACTGTTACCGTGGCTTCTTTTTATATGGATGAAACAGAGGTCGCTAATATTCACTGGCTCGAATACCTTCATTACCTGAATGTAGACAGCCCGCGGACTACTTATGAACATGCATTGCCCGATACGACTGTCTGGGTAAGTGAACTTGCATTTAATGATCCATACCGCGATCATTATTTCCGTTATCCCGGTTTCAGGTTCTATCCGGTAGTTGGGGTATCCTGGTTACAGGCCAATGATTATTGTGCATGGAGAACCGCAGTTGTGAATTATAAACTTGCAACCGATGCCGGGCTTACGAATCTTCCTGCCGAAACGGGAGGAAGGATCCCATTGGAAAGCGGTGTTGTACTTCCCGATTACAGGCTTCCTACAGAAGCCGAATGGGAATACGCCGCACAGGCTCTTATCGGAACCCAATGGCTTGATGAAAACCAGACGCACCAGAGAATTTATCCATGGGACGGCCACTCTTTGCGTAATCCCTATGGAAGAGAAATGGGAACATTCCTGGCAAATTTCAAGAGAGGGCGCGGTGACTATGCCGTTATAGCCGGAAAATTAAACGACGGTGCCATGATCACTTCTTATATTTATGATTATCCGCCAAATGATTACGGTTTATATAACATGGCGGGAAATGTAAATGAATGGTGCATGGATGTATACAGGCCCCTTTCATTCCAGGATATGGACGACCTGAATCCCGTGAGGAGAAACGGATTCCTGGATGAAGAAAGCAATTATGATTATAAGAATAACAACTCCCTGATAACGGACCGTGTAAGGGTTTATAAAGGTGGTTCCTGGAAGGATGTTGCGTATTGGTTATCTCCCGGAACACGCCGTTTCCTGGCTGAGGATTCCTCAACTGCTACGATCGGATTCAGATGCGCAATGATCCGCGCCGGTTCCAACCATTGATCGTTTTATCATGCTGAAAATATTGAAGCCCCGGATTTTCCGGGGTTTTTTATTTTCTGGCATAGGCAAGTGTAGCAAAGCTCAGATCCATATATCCGGCCTCAAGAAGAACTCTTGCACATGCTTCCAGGGTAGCTCCTGTGGTAATTACATCATCCACAAGCAAAATCCTGCTTACTATCGGGTGCCTTGAATGCATTACCTTAAAAATATTTTCAACGTTCTTCAAACGGTCGAGCCGCCCCTTACGGGTTTGCGTAGGATTATTGACTACCCTTTTAAGAAAGTCTGTATCCATTTCAGAAGTCAATACCTTTGTCAACCCCCTTGCAATAAACTCGGATTGATTGTATCCCCGAATTCTCAGTTTTCTTTTATGTAAGGGAACCGGAACGATTATGTCGAAACCGGTTTTCAATCCGTATCGGCTCAACTGGTCTCCATACCACCCACCGAGGTTTTCAGCCAGCTCTGTATTGCCTTCATATTTAATCTGGTGAAGAAGGGATTGGGTTATTCCTCCTTTATAAAATTTTAAATAATAGAATAAGCTCCTGAACATAGAAGCCGAAATGATCTCGTACCTTAAAAGACTGAAATCATTTATTCGATCATTGACAGGAAGCTGTTCCAGGCATTTTGTACACAGGTCCTCCTCGCCTTTTACCAGGGAATTTTTGCAATGAACACAGATTTTTGGATATAGTATGGAAATAAAAGATTTGAACATAGCTGGTAATGTTGTTTTTTCTTGTGAATATTAAGAAGTTATTCAATACAGGTCAAGCGATTCGGATGGAGTTTTATTCCAAGTCACGGATAATTAACTTAAGTCCTGACAAGTTTACCGGCCTTGCATGTATATTCTTTATGGTAAATTAGTACAGGCCTATTGCTCCATCTAATTACAGATTTTATTTATTTTTAAAGATTACTTAATACAATGAATGCTGTTGAACAGTTCAATGACTATCGTAGCCGGATGAATGAAAAAATTATGGCTGCCGATAATCTGGTTATAAAACGAATATTTAACCTTGATACTTCTGCCTATAAAGAAGGTGCTTTAGATATAAAGACCAAGGAATTACTTGGATTGGTTTCCTCACTTGTCCTCCGATGCGATGATTGTGTTAAATACCACCTCGGAAAATGTTATGACCTGGATCTTTCAAAAGACGAAATATTCGAAGCCATGTCGGTGGG
The DNA here is from genome assembly GCA_046703645.1 of Cyclobacteriaceae bacterium. Taxonomy (GTDB): domain Bacteria; phylum Bacteroidota; class Bacteroidia; order Cytophagales; family Cyclobacteriaceae; genus DATDPY01. The sequence continues at coordinate 914 of JBJKSY010000334.1, read as the reverse complement.
GCTGCTGGTAGGGGGTACTATTGTAATACCCCACCTGCGGAGAGCTGCCGAATTTTATGAAATACTGGAAAAAAATGTACCAGAAAGATCTTGAATTATACAGGAAATGGAATTCCCTGCTTGAAAGAATTGCCGTCGTTGTCGGTAAAAAACCCAAGGATCTGAATGGCGTTTTATTTCTTATCGGGGTAAATGAACTTGGAAAAGGAAAAAGTATTTTTTCCAAAGAAGAAAAACAGGACCTTATGCACATCGCGATCTGCAAAGTGCTGAGCCTGTCCGGTTATTATGAACTTGAAGGACATGACCAGGATGGATGGCCTCACTGGAAGCTGGTTAAAAAGCTTCCGCACATTGACCTTCTTGAACAGGAAACTCTGTTGAAAATGAACGTTATAGAATATTTCGAAAAAGAATTTAACTGGAAATGAAAATATACACCTACAATGTAAATGGAATTCGATCGGCTATTAATAAAGGACTGATTGAATGGATAAAAAAGGAGTCACCGGATATTCTTTGCCTTCAGGAATTGAAATCTGAAAGGGACCAGGTCGACCTTAAACCCCTTGAAGCCAAGGGTTATAATATACATTGGTTCTCGGCCGAAAAAAAAGGATATAGCGGAGTTGCCGTCATATCAAAAATTGAACCGGTCCATATTGAAACTGGATGCGGGAATTCGCTTTATGATAAAGAAGGCCGTATTCTCCGAATTGACCTTAAGGACTTTTCATTGATGAATGTTTACATTCCATCGGGTTCGAGCGGAGAGGAAAGACAGGCATTCAAAATGAAGTTTCTTGATTTTTTCCTGAAGTATGCAGGTAAAATCAGGGAAAAACATAACAACCTGATCATTTCAGGCGATTATAATATTTGTCATCAGCCTATCGATATCCATAATCCCGTTT
>JBJKSY010000333.1:0-3544 GCA_046703645.1 Cyclobacteriaceae bacterium | reverse complement strand
TCCGGACAGGCCTTTTATCGACGGGGCCTATGCCGTCCTGCCAGTGATACCCGGAAGCAAAATTTCCTCCGGGCCAGCGGAGAAGGGGAATGTTCAATGCCTTGATCCCGGCTTCCACGTCTCTACGGAAACCATATGCATCAGCCTGCGGAGAGGAAGGGTCAAAGATCCCGCCGTAAATGCACCTTCCCAGGTGTTCCGTGAAACTGCCGTAAAGGTTTTTATTAATATCCCCGATCCGGCGATCAATGTCGATCTTAATCCTGGCAGGCTTTGTTTCCTGTGCTTTTACAACCATGGAAAATACAAGAGTCTGAAAGACTATAGTAAGGATAAAATAATTAAATTTTTTCATTCTGGTATAACTATTAATTTTTCCCGGCAAATGACAAGTTAGAAGAGAAAAGGATTTTAAAAAAATTTTAAAACAATAAAAATCATTCGGGCTTAATCATGATTCCACCATACCAGGTAAAATTCCCTTTCCGGTTTTATCAGCGAATTTCTGCGGTTTCTGCGGGAACCGCTCTTGAGCGATAATAAATTTTTGAAGTGCGGTTATATAACTCACCTTATCACCTTATCACCTTATACCTTATCACCTTAACATATCATCTTTCCTTCAGCGGCGTATTCATCCAGAAATTTGAGATATCTGCCGGAATGATGTGATTGGTCATAAACTTGCCAAGAGATTCATTTTTATTTATCCATACGACAGGCATACTCCCGGTGATCGGATGCTTAAGTACCTTTTCCACAAAAAGTTCCCTGAACTGGTGGATGGATTTATAAGTTATTTTATTTACCACCCTGCCGGCCGTATCGGTTACCCCTGTGATCCCGGCTGATACCTTCGGGATCATTTCCGAAAGACTATCATCGGGTAAAACACCAGGCTTCAGAAAAAGATATACGCGGTTCGTATGTTTCGCCGGAATGACAATCCGATCGAATTGAAGTTTTCTACCATTATAGCGGAAATTGTAGTTTTCTTTGATATTAGCCGTGTGTGTATCGGTATTATGATTAAATGTTAACACAAATGCATTCTGGTTCAAATCGAACGTAATATCCTGCACCTTGAAATCATCCGGATTTCGGATGTTAAAGAAATTATTAAATGAAATGTAATTGAGATGCATGGCTCCCCCGCTTCCGGCATATTCCACATTTATATTAAACAATAAATGCAAACTATCATTCTTTCTCATAAAAGTGGAATACGTCAGCTTGTGTATGGCATAATTTCCCAAATCGATATATAAGTCCCCTTTTGCCGTATAATCATTCCCGGTGACATCATTCCGGGTATGGAATGTTATATGGTAAAGCGGCATATCATCCAGTAAAACAGTATCCTTGAGAGTGAAAATATGGTTAGGTATGAAATTTCTGCTGAGGTTATTAACAAAGGAATAAGAAAATTGCCTGTAATTCCGTATGGGATCGTGTATCCTCCATATCGTGAGTTCATTTCCCCCGAAAGGATACAGGTAAGCTCCGGGTATGAACTTGTTTCCTTTATCATTATCATATTTCGAGGCTGTTAATGTATCTCTGGGAAAATCAATGCTCTTACGGTAAGCAAGTAATCCCACTTTCGTGTCAAGCTGATCATTTGTATTAAAACCACTGTCAATGATTGCCACAATGGCTTCATTAAGATTAATATACTGTTGATCCTTGATCTGATAATCGCGGTAATAACCTATATAAACATTTGTCGAATCCGGGTAATTAAGCGGTATCCGGTCAATGGCCATTTTAACAATTTTTCTCGCAGAAAAATGATTGATCCTCCTTGCGGAAACTACTACTTCAGATAATCTCAGGACGGATACTTTTAAATGAAAAATATTTACCTTCTCAATGCTGAGTTGGTTTAATGGAATCTTTCTTGTCACATATCCAATACAGGATATGGTTAAAGTATCGATTAAATTCCTGAATCCTGAAGGGATCTGGAAACTGCCATCCGGATTGGAAATAACTCCGGTTAAATATCCCGGGCCGGTCAGCTTAATTGTTGCAAAAGGTACCGGGGCACCGGTTGTATTGTCCAGTATCCTGCCAATTATTGTACCCGCTCCCTGGCTGAATACCTGTGCTTCGACTATTAAGAATATGAAAATTAAAATTATAATCGATCTTTTCCGCATGCTCATTTTATAAAATCTTCAGAAAATTTCAGGTCTTTAGTTAAAAAAGTTAACCTAAATTTTTATAAAAGAATATTCAGACGGGAGGAAGAATCTTTGATTGTATAATTTAAGTATAAATTCATTACTGCCGAATGTTTACATATTAATTTTATCTTATTTAAATTTAATTCGATTCAAATACCTCAATATGAGATCTTCATTAAAAAGTAATGTTCTGATATCGTTATTCATTCTGATTTCTTTTGAATTAACTGCTTCACTTCATGCCCAGAACCTTAAGGATCTTGATACGGGCTGGAAGTGCAGGATCTCGCGCGAAGTAAAGGCCTCCGGCGAAAAAATCTCCTCCCCTTCCTATTCTGTCAGCAAGTGGATGCCTGCAGTCGTTCCGGGAACAGTACTCACCACCCTCCTGAGCAACCATAAGATTCCGGATCCTGATTTTGGATTGAATAATGAGCAAATCCCTGATATTTATGATTCCGGCAATGCCTATTATACCTACTGGTTTGCGGATGATTTTGATTATAATTCCCCGGGATCCGATGAACAGGTCTGGCTTCATTTCAGGGGCGTGAATTACAGCTATCTTGCATTTTTAAATGGCCACCCTTTGAATGACACTCCCCATAAAGGCATGTTCCTTCGACAGGTTTTCAATATTACATCCCTGCTTTCACCTGACGGGAAAAACCGTCTCGCTGTGATCGTCTATCCTCCTGATCCGGCAGGTAATCCGAACGGAGGCCAGGGCGGTGATGGTGTGATCGCGAAAAATGTTACCAATACCTATGTGGCCGGATGGGACTGGATCCAGCCGGTACGGGACAGGAATACGGGGATCTGGGATAAAGTATATCTCGAGAAAACCGGGCCGGTAAATATTCATGATCCCCATGTTGTCACCCTAGTTCCGGGAAAACGTTTTCCCTATAGTTCCGGCCAGGCTCCCGCCACCCTCGAAGTAAGTGCCTGGCTCGAAAACCCGACTGCAAGAAATATCCCCGGTACATTAATCTATACCATAGCAGGCCAGGATGTGAGCCTTAAAATAACGTTGCCCGCTCAATCAAACCTTGAGGTCCGCTTCCCGGATCTTACTCTTCAAAACCCGAAGCTCTGGTGGCCCAACGGGTACGGTCCCCAGAATCTTTATGACCTGAAGCTGGAATTTCTTACCGGGGGCACAGTACTTTCGGATTCTGAGACTGTAAAAGTGGGTGTCCGTCAAATTATCTCTTCATGGGATCCCTATACGAAAAGCAGGCAATTCGAAGTAAACGGGCAGAAGATATTCATCAAGGGAGGGAACTGGATCATTTCCGATGCCATGCTCCGGTTTTCAAAAGAAAGGTACGATGCGGAAGTGCGTTTTCACA